>DYDE01000006.1:0-54924 GCA_020718065.1 Marinifilum sp.
TTTCCAGCAATGGGAAATGCTTTGCATTCATGAGCTCTTTATAAAAAAAATAAATTTGCGAATAAAAAGTAAATAAATAATAATTTGCAAAAACAGTACTGCTTATATTCAATAAGTTACAAAACTTGTCATTGGCAGCGAATTGAAACAAAGCGAACTTGCCTGTCCGGCAGGCAGGGAATCTATAATTCATTTTATAATTTTATCGGACAACAGTGATTTTTTAACATTTCATTTCAATAAACAGATAAATAAATTTTTTCTAATGTTGCTAATTCAACGATGCTACTTCATTTCATACATATAACGCTATTGTGTTTTTTTTATTGTATATCTCAGAAAAAATATTTTAACCAATGAATTCATCGAGGCTCTGCCTCAGGGTGTGCATCAGCAATTTATTGTAGTTATTTCTTTGCCACAGATTTCACAAATTATCACAGAACTATCTGCGTGAATCTGTGCAATCTGTGGCTAATATTACCCAGATACCTCGAGGCGCTGCCTCGGGCTTATTCATTTTTATTTTTTTCATTCAGACCTTACTGGTTTTTAAAATCTGTCAGGGCTAAAGATAAATCTGCGAAATAGGAGGCAAACAAATTATCAATCCGATCCTTTTTTGATATTTGAGCATATTCTACTATATAAATCAGCTCTTAGCAGAAAAAATCAATTTATATCAGCATACAGATTTTAAACCACATGATTTATTAAATAAATAAAAAAGTTTTTTACCGGTACGACATGTCGTATTGACCAAATACATGTGTATGGATGTAAAACGGAATTCCGTACCGCATAAATACAACTGTATTTTACCAATACGTAATTACGTACCGACTAAATACTCGTGTACGGACGTAGTACATAATTACGTACTACATAAATACAACTGTATTTTACCAATACGGACTTCCGTACCGCATAAATACATGTGTATAGACGTAGTACGGAATTCCGTATTGCATAGAAACAAAAATATTTGTATTGAATGACAAAAATAGTTCGACTAAAATTATTTGTTTGAATTATTGAAGTGGGAGGGGAGGGGTAGGAGATTTGTTTTGAGGGGGTTGTGATTTGTGATGATATTATAGATATAAAATGCTTATTTTCATATTTATACAAAAGAGTTAGACACTTATTTAAGTGCATCAAAATTTTATATAAAATAAAATCAGCATTTTATGATTTGAAAACAAAAAATAAATACTTTTACAAAAAAAAGTATGATTATTGAAAATAAAAACGAATGACAATAATTATATTTAACTAGTTTTTTTAGAACTAAAACATTTTATGGTATAAATAAAATATAACATGCTTAAAAAAAATACAATTATTAGATTTGGATTGGTGTTTTTAGGAATCTTTTTATTTCAAAAAGCCTTTTCTCAGGAGAACTATTTGTCAGGATATGTAATTAATAAGAAAGGTGATACTTTACATGGGTTCATTGATTATAGAAACTGGGAAAGAAACCCTAATATTATTGACTTTAAAGGGGCAATAGATGGTAAATCAATTGCCTATAAACCTATTGACATCATTGAGTTTAGTGTTAAGGATGAAATTTATGTGAGTGGGATTGTAAATACAGAGACAAGCAAATTTAAAACCGCAGAATTAAATGATGATCCAACTATACATATTAGAGTTGATACTGCTTTTTTGCAAACCCTTTTCAGTGGAAATAAATCACTTTATTATTATAAACCCTTATTTGGAAAAGGAAATTTTTATATAAAGCAAGATACTAACTTCGAATTATTGGTTTATAAAAGGTATATAACAAATCAGGAAAGCAAACGTGTAATAATTGAAAATAAAAAATATATAGGACAATTAACTGTTTATTTGAATGATTGCCCTTCCATACAATCAAAACTTATAAACACTTCATACAATAAAAAAAGTCTGGAAAAACTTTTTGATAATTATTATGAATGCTCTAAATATGAAATCTTTTTTCAAAAAAAGGCAGAGAAATTAACAACGGAGTTTGGTGTATTGGCTGGTGCTTCATTAAGTACATTGGAGTTCAGAGGCAATGCTATACCATATCTTACTGAAATTGATTTTAATCAATCAACAAACTTTGCTGGAGGTCTGTTTCTAGATATTGTTCTACCAAGGAATCAGGGAAAATGGTCAATAAATAATGAACTTTTATATTCGTCTTATCTATTCAAAGGCAAATATGGATATTATGAAAATGAAAATAAATATTTCAATACCAATATTGAAATTGGTTCTTCTCATCTTAAAATAAACAATTTACTTAGATATAAATACCCTATTGGAAAATTATATATGTTTTTTAATATTGGTATGTCCAATGGTTATGCTATTAGTGAAACAAATTCTAAAATAATAAAAACAAAATTTTATTCAACAGAAACAATTATAAAAGAAGAAGTACTTAATAATTCTCGAAAACATGAGCAAGGATTGTTAATTGGTGGTGGAGCAAAATATAAAAAATTTTCTTTTGAAATAAGATATGAAAGAGGAAATGGGATGTCTCCTTATACTAGATTAAATTCTTTGACCCAAAGGTATTACTGTTTGCTTGGGTATAGATTTTAAGTGTTATTATAAAATACAAAAACTAAAAATTATAATCAGAACACAAATAAATATCCAACATTAATAATTAAAAACTTTAAAATGAAAAAAACTATCAGTTTAATTTTAGCATTATTTACTCTTATTTGTTTTACCAGAGCTCAGTTACAACCAGAAAATAAGATAAAGCTCAAGAAAGATATCAAACATGTTTCAACTTTTTATCAGCAAAAAGATGATGACAGCGAATTACTGCCATTTCATTTAAAAGAAAAAGAATACCTTAACACCGAGTCTTTTATATGGAAGTTTGATACAATTTATTCATACGACACCATGAATATATTATTTGAAAGATATTTGCAAACATTTGATAATGATGGTAAACTTATCACACAATTAATTGAAAAATGGCAAACCAATACCTGGGTGAATTTTACGAGATATAATTATATTTATAATACAAATGGTAAAGTGGTAAGCAAATTATTTGAAGTATGGGAAAACAATGTCTGGGTAAATTCTTCCAGATATGCCTATACATATGATGCTAACAATTATCGTTTAATAGATTTATTAGAACACTGGGAAACCAATGTGTGGGTTAATTTTAGTAGAAATACTTTTACAAATGATGCCAATGGAAATGTATTGAATTATATATCTGAACGATGGGAAAACAATATATGGGTTAACATAATGAAAATCACTTCAACCTATGATTCAAACGGAAACCTTTTAACAGATTTAATTGAAGATTGGGAAAACAATACTTGGGTGAATTCTCAGAGAGGCACATATACTTATGATGCCAATGGGAATGAACTTATGGATATTTGGGAAGAATGGCAAACAAATTTATGGGTAAATACATATAAATATACATTTACATTTGATTCAAACAATAATGAACTAACTTCATTATATGAAGAATGGCAGGTCAATTTATGGGTGAATAAAATGAGAGGCACTTTAACATATGATTCAAACGGAAATAAATTAACTTCATTATCTGAAGAATGGCTAAACAATAACTGGGTAAATATTTCTAAAATGGATTATACCTATGATGTAAACGATAATCTTTTAACTGAATTAAGAGAAGAATGGCAAACCAATATATGGGCAAATATTTCTAAAAAGTCTTTTACATACGATATAAATGGAAACTCTATAAGCGGGAAAAATGAAAAATGGCAAAGCAACAATTGGATTCCAGATAACAAGAGGATAAATCTTTATTCTCAAAAAAACAGAATTTTTGGCATTTATAGCAGTCCATATCGTTATACAGCAAGTTTTAAATCTTTTGAAACAGGTATAACACCCTCTAATATCATTAGTAATTTTGTTGTTTTTCCCAATCCAACAAGTAAATATATTATGATAAAATGCAATTCTTTTAATAGGAATAAGGAAAGTGCTCTCTTCATATACAATATGCAGGGGCAATTAGTTAAAAAGCAATCATTTCTGCTTGAAACTGAGGTTTTAGACGTTAGTGATCTTGTAAAAGGTATTTACCTTTTAAAGATTATTAAAAGCGGAAATATTGAAGTTACTAAATTTTTGAAAGAATAGTATAACCTTACTGAATTAAATAATGATAAAGCTATTGCTTATATTAATTTATATTGAATGGTTTATTTTTATTTAATTCATTTTGTATATTTGTTTTAAAGTTGAATTAAATAAATAGCTTTAAGAATAAGAATGATAACCTAATATTTATCATCATAAATTAAAATCCAACAATATGAAAAAAACAACATTAACAATAGTAATGTTTTCCATTTTTATTTCAATTTCGTTTTCACAAAAGTGGAACACAATGATTGATCTTGGTGATATGGCTATTAAAACAACCCATTCCCATAATGAAATGATAAACTCAGTGAACAATTCAACTGTAGAAGGTAGTATGTTTCTTTACGATGATTTTCGCCCAGGCAATTTGATTATAAAAGGAGATACGCTGATCGAAGGAATTAAATTTCGTTATAACATTTATTCAAAACAGATGGAAATGGTTGTCAATAATGACACTTTGGCGCTTATTCGACCTGAAAAAGTAAAAAATATATATTTCGATCGCAAATCATTTATCTATACTGCTTATGAGGAGAAAAATAAAATAGAATTGGACTATTTTCAGGTACTATCTGAGGGTAAATCCAACTTATTATTGCATTACAAAGTTATTTTTATCCCAAAGAACCCACCAGCAACTCCTTATAGTACAGGCAATCCAAATGATCAATTAGAACAATCAAAAAATTATTTTTACCAGAAAGGTGATAAACCTGCTATTCTTTTAAGTAAAAAGTCAAAAAACATTTTAGAATCATTATCAGATAAAAAAACAGAAGTTGACAAATATATAAAGGAAAAAGATCTAAAAGCTACTAATGAGAAAGACATGGTAGAAATATTTCAATATTATAATTCTTTAAAATAGCATTAAATTAGTATTTAAAATTTTTTTAGAAATTTTTTAATTGATTGTAAATTATAGATATAACAAATATTAGTGTTTTGTAATAAAACATTAAGTTGGTTATATCTATAGGTTTAGAATATAAGAATAAGTTTACTTTACCACTATTTTATAAATAGCAATTATTGCTATTAAAATTATATGAAATTTTTTTAAATCTTTGCATTACCTTATAAAAAAAGAGGCTGTTTTTAAAACAACCTCTTTTTGATTAAATGGAATGATAAATATTAATTACCACCATCCCACCATACTTTTGTAATTAAATCATCTCCACCCATACGAGATTTAGCCGCACTCCAACTATTAGCATTTAGTGTTTGCTCTTGGATTGGATATGACATTCTTTTAGGTAAATCTGAACCACTACTTACCAAAGGAGTGAATGTAATTTCAGTAAGATCTGGTTTAATATAAGTTATTTCACTAGGACGAACCAATGTTTTAGGATAGCCGGTTCTACGGTATTCTATCCATGGTTGATGAGCCTGAAAAAACAAAGCAATATATTTCTGTGTGGCAACATTTTCTGCATTAGCAGCAGGTAATGAAGTCAGATAAGCAGTAATATCAGCTGACGAGATGTTGTAATATGTCATTGAAGCAGTTACGCCATTAATATAATGTGTTTGATCCCATCCATTAACCTCAGATAAAATAAACTCTACTTCGGCATAATCCATAAAAATACAACTATAATTTATTGAACGGAATAATGATCCGGGATAAGATACATTTCTTTTACCAATTGCACGAGTATCTGCATCTCCCATTCCATATGGCATACCAGTCCAAACAGTATCATTACTTAAGGTTGGAGATGCATAGATATATAATCTAGGATCTTCAATGCCAAAAAATGGATTACTATTATTTCTTCCAGTTGTTGGTATTGGATTTAGACCTTTAAGTAGATCAATAAATTGTTTCGTTACAGCAAAATCTGTACGATTGCTTACATAATATGCTCTATACCAAGGTGCTTGATTAGGATCTCCATCAAGGTATGTAAATCTAGCATTATCTAAATTACTAGTAAAAACGCCAGCAGTAATAGCTTCATTAATATATGTCATATAATTAGAATTAACTTTTAACATTCTTAAAGCAACTCTTAATTTTAAAGAATTTGCAAACTTTTTCCAATTTGCTGCATCTCCATTATAAATTATGTCCCCTTGAGTAAATGCAGGAACTGTATCTATAATTTGGTTTGATGCTTCTGTTAATTCTTTAATTAGATCAGTATAGATATCTTTTTGATTATCATACTTTGGGGTAGGTTTATTAATTGGATCAAAAGCTTCTGTATAAGGAATATCACCATAAATATCAGTTAAGTTTTGAAAAACCCATGCTTTCAAAATTCTTGCAGCTGCAATCTGATTATTATTATTTCCATATTTTGAATTAATAGCCTTTGTTTTTGGATCTGTATTTAACCTAATAACTTCATTTAAATCAGTCATAATGTTGTATATATTAATCCAATAAGAATTATTAATATTTTCTCTGAAAGCATATCTGTCTTCAGAAGTATAATTGTTTTGAGAAATTTGCTGATCTAGCAAATATCCAAAACGACCACCCCACCATTCATCTCTCATATTATCCATAAGTTGTTTTTGTGCATTTGTCATCAATGAATATGCTGGGACGTCAACTGGGCTGTTAGGATTTATATTGGTGTCCTCAAAATCTTTCGTACAGCCTACTACAATAAATGATATTATTGCAAATAGAATTAATATTTTATTTAATGTTTTCATATTTTATAGTATTTTTTAATTATTAAAAATCGAAACTTAAATTAAAACCAAATGTACGAAGACTAGGTAATGCACCACCTTCTAATCCTTGAATATTGCCAGAACTTGTAGTATTTTCTGGATCGATGTGTGGGCAATCTTTACCCCAAATAGCTAGGTTACGACCAAATGCCGATACTTTAAGGTTTTTAATTTTTATTTTATCCGAAATTTTAGCTGGTAAAGTATATCCAATACGAACTTCACGTAATTTTATATAATCTGTATTGAAAATATTTTGGGAGATAGGTCCATCATAGAAATCATGACAATATTGTTGGCCTTCAATATAAGTTGTATTAGTAACTGGAACATCAGATGGATTTCCGTTTGCATCTGTATAATGCCATACCCCGTTTACATAGGTGCCGTATACTCCTTCATTTTTAACACCACCACCATTTGCAACTTCTTCTCTTATATTTATACCTTTATCATTGGTAGCAGCTGATTCTTCAAGGATTCCACTATACATACCCCACATATTAGTAGTTGAAAACAATTGCCCACCTTTTTGATAATCTATCAAGAAGCCAAAATCAATATTTTTATACTTAAAATTATTGCTTATCCCCATATTGTATTTTGGCATAATATTTCCTATTACTTTAACCTCTGATACCAAATATCTACCAGTAGCAGGATTTATTAATTTATTTCCATTATTATCATAAACAAAATCTGTTCCCATAATTGCACCATAGGGTTCTCCTACTTTAGCATTAACTGAGACTTTGAAAGGGGCATTCGCTAATTGATATGCTTCAATTCCGGGAGCTAAAGAAACTACTTCATTTCTGTTTCTTGAGAAATTATAAAAAATATCCCATTGAAAATTGGTTTTTTTAATAGGAACTAAATTAATCATAAATTCAATACCTTTATTATTTAATTCTCCAGCATTTACATATTTAAATGTGTAACCAGTAGCTCCTGAAATAGGAATTGGTATAATTAAATCACGAGTGGTTTTTGTATAATAAGTAAAGTCAATTCCTGCTCTATTATTCAAGAATTTTAATTCTGTTCCTGTTTCAATTGAAGTAATTTCTTCAGGTTTTAATTCTGGATTATTTAGAGTTGCAGGTCTTGTATATCTGATTTCTGATCCAAAATTACTAAAAGCAGTATAAGGAGTAATTAAATTATATGGATCGGTATCGTTTCCAACTTGTGCCCAACCAGCTCTAACTTTACCAAAAGATAAAATTTTATTATCTTTTAAAGCATTTAATTCTGTAAAAACAAAACTTAACTGAACAGAAGGATATAAATAAGAGTTGTTTTCTTTAGGTAAAGTGGATGACCAGTCATTACGCATAGTTAGATCAAGGTATAATAAACTATAATAGCTTAATGAAGCACTTCCATATAAACTATTTACTTTTTTATTAAACGTTTGATCAAATGATATTGCTGTTGAACCAGAGTTTCTTAAATTATAGTAATCTCTGATTTGTAAACCTCCAGAAGTGATACCTTCATTATAATGCGTTGTTCTATCCATTCTATTTCCCCCAAAAGTTGCACCTAAACGAAAAGCATCAGATAAATTTTTATCTATCTGAAATAAAATTTCTTTATCAACTTCCCAATAATCTCTAATAGTTTCTGCATATAATGATAATGCTTGAGAACCAACAGCTACTCTTTCTTGAATCCTTAATTCATAATACTGTGAATTTAATTTACCTGTAACTTTTAACCAATCAAGGATATCCCAAGTTAATCCTACACTTCCTACATAATTATCTTTATCATCATTCTGATAATTTTTATTACGAGTCCAGTATGGATTGTCAGAATAATTAGGTGTTGGATCATCCCAAGATACTCTATTCCATACTCTTTGTGTTCCATCTGGATTTTCATAATTTTCCAATTTGCTCATATCTAATTGACGTTGACCCCACTGGTTAAATTTTTGCATAACATTATTATCATCATATCCAGTGGAAGGTCTACCTAAAGCTTTAGTATTAGTATATGTTATAACACCAAAAGTATTTATTTTTTTACCAAGCTTTGTATTTCCACTTAAATTAATAGTATTACGTTTTAATGTAGAGTTTGGCATATAACCTTTGGAATTAGTATTGGTATAAGATAGTCTGAAAGCGGATATATCTGAACCACCAACTAATTCAAAGTTATTATTATAAGTAACCCCTGTTTCAAAAAAAGATTTTACATCATTATCACTTTTTGTCCAAGGAACAGTTTGTAAAGGCGTATTAGGTTTGCCTGCAGCTTCCCAATCAAAAATACTCCATGCAGGTAAATATTGTATGTTTGGATCATATTTTGGTCCAAAACTTTCATCGGTAGCATAATCAATAACATTATATTCTACTCCATTTATAGTTACTTGATCAAATCCATTGTTTCCTGCTAAAATAGAACCTCCTCCATATGAATTTTGGTAATTTGGTAAAACAGAGACTTGTTCTAAGCTAATACCACTATTAATTTTAACTCCAATTCCTGGTTTTCCTTTTCCTATTATACCTTTTTTTGTAGTTATAATAATTACTCCATTTGCAGCTCGTGATCCGTAAAGAGCAGCTGCATTTGGACCTTTTAGGACAGAAACAGAAGCAATATCATCAGGATTTATATCTGATGCCATATTGCCAAAATCATAACCACCTGCTCCTCTAGCTGTATTATTAGTATTAATGTTTCCGTCAACAATTTGTGTGTTGTAATCACTATTGTCAATAGGTACACCATCAATAACAAATAAAGGTTGATTGTTTCCAGTAACAGAATTAATCCCTCTTAAAGTAATTCTACTTGAACCACCCATCGAACCGGTATTTCCAATTATCTGAACACCAGCAATCTTGCCAGATAAAGAATTAATAACATTGTTTTCTCTACTTTGTACAAGATCGTCTCCTTTCAAATCTTGAACAGAGTATCCCAATGATTTTTTTTCTCTGGAAATACCTAAAGCTGTAACTACAACTTCAGAAAGTTTGGCTATGTCTTCAGTCATAGCTAAGTCAAAAGTAGATTTTCCTTTAACATCTACTTCTTCTTTTGTCATCCCTACAAAAGAGAAGACAATAATGGCGTCCTCAGGTACACTGAGCTTGTAAACACCATTCACATCGGTAACTGTTCCTTTGGTAGTACCTTTAATTACTACCGAAACGCCGGGTATTGGAGTACCATCCGTGTAGGAGGTTACCTTCCCCGTAACTACTTTTTCCTGGGCAAACAGCTGTATGCTAGCCGCCACAAGGAAAACAAAAAGGGTAAGCAGAATCTTTTTCATGTTTCTTGTGTTAAATTAATAATAAATTTTAGTAGATTTAATGAATAGCATTAAATCATTGTAAATTTATAAATATTTATTTATCATTTCCAAGTAAAACAATTAAAAAAATTAAAATATTTTTTTCTTTTCTTTTCAAAAGCCTGAAAAACAACATGTAAATAGATGTTTTTTTTTAAGGTAAAAATACCTGCCTTTGTTTGATTTTTATTTTTGCTAAATGGAAAGATTATTAATAAAATTCATAATAGATTGTTTTACAGCAATTGAATAAGATATTGTAAAATATTTACTACTTTGTATTGCAAGGTACTGAAATTTGTTTTATATTTGCAATGTCAAAATAAAATTAAAAATGAATTTAGAAAATACAAAAGCACAAATGCGAAAAGGGGTACTTGAGTTTTGTATTCTTTCTATTTTGTCTGAAGATGAGGCATATGTGTCGGACTTGATCAATAAAATGAAAGATGCAAAACTAATAGTGGTGGAAGGTACCTTGTATCCCTTACTAAATAGATTGAAAAACGAAGGTGTATTAGAATACCGTTGGGAAGAATCTAAATCGGGTCCACCCCGGAAATATTATAAAATTACCCCAGAGGGTAAAGCAATGCTGGATGAATTAAAACAAAGCTGGCAAGAATTAATAACCTCTGTTAATTCAATACTATCTATATAATAAGAAATAAAATACTAAATAAATAAAAACAAATACAAATGAAAAAAACAGTAACAGTAAATATTAGCGGAATAATATTTCATATAGACGAAGATGCTTATGACAAACTATTGGATTATATTGAAGAAATCCGGAGCTATTTAACTTCCACCGAGGGAAAAGACGAAATAATTGCCGATGTGGAAGCTCGGGTTGCTGAAATGTTACAACAAAAAGTTTCGGAAACCAAGCAAGTTATAAATATTGAAGATGTTGATAGTATTATTTTATTAATGGGCGAGCCATCTCAGTTTGGATCGGAACCAGACACAACTAACAGCAGAAAAAGAGAGAGAAGCTATTCAGCTAAACGCTTTTATCGCGACCCGGATAACAAGGTAATAGGAGGAGTATGCTCTGGAATAGCAAATTATTTTAATATAGACCCATTGTGGGTTAGGATAGTTTTTGCAGTAGCATTATTTGTATTTGGGTCAGGCGTGTTGTTGTATTTGTTTTTATGGTTAATTACACCAGAAGCCAGAACTACTGCCGAAAAACTGGAAATGCGTGGAGAAGCAGTCAATATATATAATATAGAAAGATCTGTAAAAGAAGAATTGACTCAATTGAAAAAGAGATTTAAAGGTTTTAAAAAAAAAGATAAAAGTTATTCAGTAAGAGAAAAATCCAATAATCAGGCTGAAAGTATTATAGAAAAAATAGTACATATATTTTTAACGATATTAAAAATATTTGTTAGGGTTTTTGTAATTGTTTTAGGAATAGTGCTGATATTCATTGGTATCTTTCTTTTGATCGGCTTTTTGGGGTCAATTATAAAGGGAGGAGAGGTTGTTTCATTTACAAATATTGGAGTTGCCAATTTTTCCTTTTCATCATTTTTACAACTCATTATAGATTCGCCAACCCAGATAACAATGGTAACATTGGGTCTGCTGCTTTTAGTGGGAATACCATTATTAATGATTATATACAATGGTGTAAAAATGATATTTGGTTTTAAAACAAAAATCAGGGTTATTGGAATATCAGCATTTTCATTATGGATTGCTGGTTTGATTCTTTGCGTTTTTGTTTTTATAAAGGTGATAAGCGGTTTTTCAACAAAAATAGTTGTACCTCAAAAGTATAACATAACACATTCTGTAAAAACCCCACTTTATATAGATATTAAAACAAATGATTCAATTGAAAGCTATATAGAATACAATCAAGAGTATTTTAACAATAACTGGTATCTTGCAAAACATGATTCACGGAATTCAGGTTTTGGTATTCCATGGATAACCATTACAACAAGCGAAACCGATAGTATAAAATTGATAATATTTTCAGAAGCCAGGGGACATAATCAAAAAGAAGCCACCATCAATGCAAAGAATATAAAATATAATTATACACAAACAGATACTACACTGGTATTAGATCCGTTTTTTACAGTTGAAAATTATGATAAATGGCGTATGCAGCGAGTAAGGGTTTTATTGAAAATACCGGAAGGTGAAAAAGTAGTAATTAGTAAAAAATTGTATTATTATAACAATAGTATTGAAGATGATATGTTCGGTAAAAGGTTGGTAATGCACAATGGCGATTTTGTTGAAGAACAAAAAAAGGAAGGGCATGATTCAATAAAATAAAGAAGTGTGTAATTTAAAAAGAAAAGGAGCAATGTTTTTGCTCCTTTTCTTTTTTTAAATTAATGAAGTTCTATGAGTAATTGATTTTTAACAACCTTCTCATCCTTGTTAACAAAAACTTGTTTTACTTTGCCATCAAAGGGTGAAAGGATTTCGTTTTTCATTTTCATTGCTTCTAAAACAAGCAGTTTATCACCCATTTTTACAAGATCATTTTTTTTAATAAAAATCTCTTCAATATTACCAGGCATAAAAGCCAGTAGTTTTTTGGGGTCTTTAGGTTTGTATGCTTTCCTGTTAATGTATTTTGGAGAAAGAGTAGTTCTGTATTCTGTATTGTCAATTACAAAAATAGTTTCTCCTTCAAATAACACAGGCTCTTGATTATGTTGTGTTTTAGATTTAACTTCTTTTTTTTCTACTTTCTTTTTTCTCATTGTATTGAATTTATTAATAATAGAAATAAATAACGCATCCTCTTAGTAAGATTACTTTTGGGAATTATAAAATGAAAAATATATCAAAATGGAGGAATTCCATGTTTTTTATGAGGAATCATCACACTTTTATGTGTAGAAATTTCCAGAGCATGAATTAAGAAATGTCTTGTTTCTTCAGGAGCTATTACAGCATCCACATAACCATTAGCAGCAGCAACATAAGGATTAGCAAATTTTTCTTTGTATTCTGCAACTTTTTGTTTGCGCATTTCTTCAGGATTTTCTGCATTTTTTATTTCATTTCTGAAAATAATGTTGGCAGCACCCTCAGGTCCCATAACAGCAATTTCAGCAGTTGGCCATGCAAAAACAAAATCGGCTCTTAAGTGTCGCGAACACATTGCAATATATCCACCACCATAAGCTTTGCGAAGAATAATGGTAATTTTAGGAACTGATGCTTCTGAATAAGCATAAAGAACCTTTGCACCATGTCTGATAACGCCTGCATGTTCCTGATCAACACCAGGTAAATAACCGGGTAAATCAACAAGTGTTACTAATGGAATATTAAAAGCATCGCAATAACGAATAAATCGAGCAGCTTTGTCTGAAGAGTCAACATCAAGTACACCGGCAAGAACAAGCGGTTGATTAGCAACAAACCCAATAGTTTCACCATTTAATCTACCAAAACCAATAACAATATTGGGAGCAAAAAGTTCCTGAATTTCAAAAAAGTCAGAATCATCACTAATAGATCTGATGATATTTCTAACATCATAAGGTTGTTTGGGATCGGTAGGGAATAATTTGTTGATACTATATATTTTAGATTTAGGTGGTTTAGTAGGAAAAGCTTCTGCTTTTTTTGAATTGTTCCATGGAATGTATGAAACAAGTTTTTTAATTTGTTCAAAACACTCTAATTCGCTTAAAGCATAGAAATGAGCATTTCCTGTGATTTCGGAATGAACTCTGGCACCACCCAGCTCTTCCATAGAAATTTCTTCACCCAGCACTGATTTAATAACTTCAGGTCCAGTAATGAACATTTTAGAGATGTTTTCAACAACAAACACAAAGTCTGTTAATGCAGGTGAATAAACAGCTCCGCCAGCGCAAGGACCTAAAATAACAGATATTTGAGGTATTACACCTGATGATTGAGTATTCCTAAAGAATATTTCTCCATAACCAGCAAGAGAATTAACACCTTCCTGAATACGAGCACCGCCGGAATCATTAATTCCGATTAGTGGAATTTGCAGTTTCATTGCATGATCCATAATTTTTGTTATTTTACGTGCATGCATAAGTCCTAATGAACCTCCTGCAACGGTAAAATCCTGAGCGAAAATACAAACAGGATGCCCACTTATTGAGCCAGTACCAGTAACAACACCATCACCAGGAAGGTGCTTTTTATCCATATCAAAGTCTTTGCCTGTATGTTCTACAAAAAGATCGTATTCATGAAATGAATCCTGATCTACTAATGCTATAATTCTTTCACGTGCAGTCATTTTACCCATAGCAACCTGCTTTTCAATGGCTTTTACACCTCCTCCAAGCAAAGCTTCCTGCATTCTTTTCTTTAATTCGTTGGTTTTTTGTTTTAATGACATACTTTAATAATTTGGTTATTAATTAATTACAATTTTAGTTTGTGAAATTTTTTGCCACAAAAAGCACAAAGTAAATCAAAAATTTTGGAAAAACTATAAAAAATATCAATATTCGTTTTAATAATAAATATTTTAATGTTTTGTTACTATAAATAAGGAATATTTAAAATAAAAAAATTAATTTTGACTGATATTTAGGAATTTAAAATAGTCTGGTGAAAGGAATAGTAATAAAATCAACAGGAAACATGTATTTTGTTATAGATGTAGATAACAAACAGCATGTTTGTAAATTAAAAGGAAATTTTAAAATAAAAGGCATAAAAAGTACCAATCCAATTGCAGTTGGCGATAAAGTTGAATTTGAATATTTATCAGATCAGAAAATAGGATTAATAAATAAGATCGAAGACAGGAATAATTATATTATTCGTAAAGCAACAAAACTTTCAAAACAATCTCATATAATTGCTGCGAATATTGATCAGCTTGTAATCGTAGTTACTCTTGCAAATCCCAGAACGTCCACAGGTTTTATTGATCGTTTTTTGGTAACCGCAGAGGCATACCATATTCCAAGTGTTATTATCATAAATAAAATAGACTTAAATACTCCTGCTGTCGAAAAAAAGATTAATGACATAATTGATATATATGAACCACTGGGGTATAAGTGTTATAAGGCTTCTGCAATTATTGGTGTTGGAATTAAAGAAATAATAAAATTGCTTAAAAACAGGGTTACTTTATTTGCAGGTCATTCAGGAGTTGGAAAATCAACACTTTTAAATGCTATTTGTCCTTCGTTGAACCTGAAAACAAAGGAAATTTCTTCATTTCATGCAAAGGGAGTTCATACTACAACTTTTGCTGAAATGTTTTTATTAGATAATATAGGTTTTATAATTGATACCCCAGGAATTAAAGAATTCGGAATTGTAGATTTTAACTCAAATGACTTATCACAAAGGTTTCCTGAAATGCGGGAATTAATGCAAAATTGCCAGTTTAATAATTGTTCTCACACCCATGAGCCAAAATGTGCTGTAAAGACTGCTTTGGATAACGGCAAAATAAATACATCAAGATATACCAACTATTTAAATATGCTTAACAATGTTGAAACAGAAGAAGAAGAGTGGGAATAGATATTATACTGCAAACGGGATAAATTTGAACATAATTGGTATATGGAATAAATGTATAAAGGAGTAAAGGTATAAAGGAGTAGAGGTATAAAGGAGTATATGTATAAAGGAGTAGAGGTATAAAGGAGTGAAGGTATAAAGTTATAGGGTCAATCTTATACCTTTATACCCTATACCTTTAAATTACTTAATTTTATTCCTGCGCAAAGTATAATTTGCAATTTTTATGTTTTATATAATTTTATAAATAATATGAGAGTGGTTATTCAGCGGGTATCTAGGGCTAATGTTTCTGTTGAAAACAATATTAATGCTGAAATTAATAATGGATTATTGATTTTGCTTGGTATAGAAGAGGCAGATAATGTAGAAGATGCAGATTGGCTGTCGAAAAAAATTGTACAACTAAGAATATTTAATGATAACAATAAAATAATGAATCTCTCTATTCAGGATATAAGAGGTGAAATTATAGTTGTGAGCCAGTTTACATTGCATGCGATGACTAAAAAGGGAAATAGACCATCTTATATTCGTGCAGCAAAACCAAATGAAGCTGAGGCATTATATAAATATTTTGTTTGTCAAATAGAAAAAGATTTAGGAAAGAAAGTGCAAACCGGAGTATTTGGTGCAGATATGAAAATTGAATTGATTAATGATGGACCGGTAACTATAATAATAGACACAAAGAATAAAGATATTTAAAAAGTTCATAAAATGATTAAAGTACTTAGTGTGAGCTAATATTACATTTAAAGAAATTCTCTACCATAATTATTTCATAAGGTTAAGTATGTGTTAAAAAGAATATATATGACAATAGAAGATGCTCAAAAAATAGTGGATAATTGGATTAAACAAAATGGGATAAGATATTTTAATGAGTTAACAAATATGGCAATATTAACAGAGGAAGTAGGAGAAGTAGCCAGAATAATTTCAAGAAAATATGGGGAGCAATCGTTTAAAGCTTCGGATACTGTTAAAAATCTTGGAGATGAATTAGCTGATGTTTTATTTGTACTGATATGTATAGCAAATCAAACAGGTATTGATTTAACAGAAGCATTTAACAAGAATATAGAAAAGAAAACCAAGAGAGATATATTGAGACATAAAGAAAACAAGAAATTAAACAATTCTTAATCAGATATTGAATAGGTTTTACCTTCTTCTGCAAGGAGCGTATTATCAAATACGGTTTTAGTTTCTAGTAGTAATGGTTCCAAATCGTTGTATCTGGCAGAAAAATGTCCTATTATTAATTGTTTTGCATTCGCTTTCAGAGCAATTGTTGCAGCATCAATTGTTGTTGAATGGAATTTTTCTTTTGCTGCGGATGCCATATCTTGCATAAAAGTAGCTTCATGATATAGCAAGTCAACATTTTCTATGTATTGAACAATTGATTCATCGTAAATTGTATCTGCACAATAAGCAAAGGAAATAGGGGAGGGGTTTGTAAATGTAATTTGCTCATTTTTCAATATTCTTCCATCTTCAGTTACAAAATCTTCCCCTTTTTTAATTTGCTTAATAGCTTCAATTGATATTTGTTCATCAATTATTACATCTTTATTAATGTTTTTATCTTTTTTACCTGAAACAAATAAAAATCCACAAGTTGGAATTCGGTGTTTAAGTGGAAAACTATACACATCCGCATTTTTGCCTGAATAAATTAAATCAAGATTTTCGTAATTTAAAAAATGATAAGAAAGCTCATAGTTTAAATGTATATCAGAAGCTTTAATTTGGAGATCAATAATTTCCTTGAGTAATGGAGAAGAGTAAATATTAAGCGTATTGTTTCTTCCCAAAATACTCATTGTAGATAATAAACCAATCAATCCAAGGTAATGATCCCCGTGGAGGTGACTAATAAAAATATGATTGATTTTTTGTAATTTAATTTTATTGCGTCTGAGCTGAATTTGTGTAGCTTCTCCGCAATCTATAAGATAAAGACTATCATTAATATTTAACAATTGAGAACTGGGATGCCTTTCAGAAGTTGGGGTAGCAGAACTACAACCGAGAATAGTAAGATGGAATTTCATTTTTTAATAAGTAAAAGAATATGTGGAGGAAAATAAAAGTCTTATTTTTTTATTACTTCAAACATTCTTTTTCCAATATCAGCAGGAGAATCTACTACAAAAACGCCACAATCTCTTAATATTTGTTTTTTAGCTTCAGCAGTATCGTTTTTTCCACCTATTATAGCTCCTGCGTGTCCCATTGTTCTGCCTTTTGGAGCAGTTGCCCCAGCTATAAAACTAACAACTGGTTTTTTACTATTTTCCTTAATCCAATAAGCTGCATCAGCTTCCATATCACCGCCAATTTCTCCAATCATAACAATTCCCTCAGTAGCTGGGTCGTTCATAAATAATTGCACTGCATCTTTAATTGATGTTCCAATAATAGGATCTCCGCCAATACCTATTCCTGTGGATTGCCCAAGACCAATCTTTGTAATTTGATCAACTGCCTCGTAAGCCAAAGTGCCAGATCTGGAAACAATTCCTATTGTTCCTGGTTTATGAATGAAACCAGGCATAATTCCAACTTTTGCTTCTCCAGGAGTTATAATTCCGGGGCAATTTGGACCAATTAATCTACAATCTTTTGAAGATAGGTAATTTTTTACAATCACCATATCTTTTGTAGGAATTCCTTCTGTAATACATACAATAAGTTTTATTCCTGCATCTGCAGATTCCATAATTGCATCTGCAGCATAAGCAGGAGGAACAAATATTAAGGAAACATTAGCCTTTGTTTTTTCAACTGCATCAGTAACAGTATTAAAAACAGGGCGATCAAGATGCATAGTTCCCCCTTTGCCAGGAGTAACACCACCCACAACATTGGTGCCATATTCAATCATTTGTGAAGCATGAAAAGTTCCTTCAACACCTGTAAAACCTTGAATTATAATGCGAGATTGTTTGTTTACAAGAATACTCATAATTTAAAATTATTTTCAAAGGTAAATTTTTATAATAATATATTAAAGTTAAATTTAGCTTATTAACAAAAAACCCTTTCAAATAAATGAAAGGGTTTTCAATAGAATATAAGAATTTATTTTTTCTTCATAGGTAATGCAGCTTCTTTTTTTGCTTTTCTGCGTTCTTTCCACATAAGTAAATCGTAAGCAATTGGAGAAGCATTTAATACAGATGAATAAGTACCAACTGCAATACCAATAAGTAATGCAAATGTAAATCCTCTGATAACTTCACCACCAAATATAAACATTACAAGTAAAACCATAAATGTAATACCTGAAGTATTTAAAGTACGTCCTAATGTACTATTAATTGCCTCATTCATATTTGTTTTAAGATCTCTTTTTGGGTATAAAATGGTATATTCACGAATTCTGTCAAAGATAATAACCGAGTCCATAATAGAATAACCAATAATAGTAAGAATAGCTGCTATAAAATGTTGGTCAACATCCAGACTAAATGGTAGTATGCCATAGAATAGTGAAAACACTGTAATTGTAATAAAAGTATCGTGGAATAGAGAAATTACACCACCAAGACCCCATTGCCATTTTTTAAATCGTATTGCAATATATATAAAAATAATTAAAAGAGCAAACAATACAGCAAAATAGGAATTAACTAATAAACTGTATGCAATGGTAGGTTCAATTTTTTGAGAACTTAATTTACCTAAAGTTTTAGTTTCTGAATGTCCAAGAAAATCGTTTAATGAAATATTATTTGTATATAATGGTTTAAGTCCCTCGTATAATTTGGAATCTACAATAGAATCCGCAGCATTTGATTTATCTTTAATCATGAAAGATGTGGTAATCTTCACTTGATTACTAGGTCCAAATGTTTTTACTTCAGGCTCTGTACCATATACTTTTCCCAAAGCAATTCTAATATCATCAGTTCGAACTTCTTTGTCAAATCTTACAATATAAGATCTTCCTCCAAGAAAGTCAATACCATAACTTACTCCTCTGGTTGATAAAGAAACCATCCCAATTACAACAACAGATAATGAAATAACGTAATAAAATTTTCTAACCCCAATAAAATCTATATTGATTTTGGTAAGAAAACTTTTTGTCATTTTGTTCCATACGTTTATTTCTATATTTTTATCCATCATCCAGATAAAAATTAAACGGGTAATAAATATAGCACAGAACATTGAACTCAAGATACCAATGATTAATGTGGTAGCAAAGCCTTGTATAGGGCCAGAACCAAATATATAAAGCACAATTGCAGTTAATAAAGTAGTAACATTACTGTCAATAATAGAAGACATCGCATGTCGGTACCCATCATTGATAGCAAGTCTCATCCCTTTCCCTATTCTTATTTCCTCTCGAAT
This sequence comes from Marinifilum sp., assembly GCA_020718065.1. Classification (GTDB taxonomy): domain Bacteria; phylum Bacteroidota; class Bacteroidia; order Bacteroidales; family CG2-30-32-10; genus CG2-30-32-10. Next base: position 20,075 of record DYDE01000006.1, read on the forward strand.
TCGTTCATAGATAATTACGTTTTTATCGACATCCATACCAAGAGTAAGAACAATACCAGCAATACCAGGTAAAGTTAGAACAGCTCCTAATGAAGCTAAGATTCCAAAAACAAAGAACATATTAACAAATAGAGCGATGTTTGCAACCATTCCTGCTCTGTTATAATAAAAAATCATATATACCATAGTAAGTATAAAAGCTATGATAAATGACCACAAACCAGCATTAATCGCTTCTTTTCCAAGAGTTGGTCCAACAACTTCTTCCTGTACAATACGGGCAGTTGCAGGAAGTTTTCCTGATTTAAGAACATTTGCTAAATCTTTTGCTTCTTCTAATGTAAATCCACCTGTAATTTGTGAAGATCCATTAGGAATTTCACTTTGAACTGTAGGATGAGAATATACAAAATTGTCAAGTACAATTGCAATACTGCGTTTGTCTTGGCTTGCTATTGAAGTCATATCTTTCCATATACGAGCTCCTTCATTGTTCATTCTCATGGAAATCTCATTACCACCGTTTTGTCCAAAATCTTGGCGCGCATCGGTTACAACTTCACCAGTTAATTTTGGTTGGTTGCTGTTTTTAGGAAAACGCAATGCAACTAAACTAAGTGTAGTTACACCTTCTCCTTCTGGTTTTATAGACCAAGCTAATTTTAAATCTCTTGGAAGTAATGATTTTACATAGCTTTCGTTTAACATTTTATTAACGATACTTGTATCTCTAACTTCGCATTGACCTAAAACTGGGCCTCTCATTGGAATAACATTGCCTGCCTGATCTTTTGTTATAGAAGGTTTCAGGTAAAAGAATAATGGATGATCTTTTACTGAATTTTCATTATTTTTTGTTAAGGAAGTAGAGTCTGTTTTGTTTGAAGCTTTGTCTATAAGTGAATTTGTTTTTGTAGTGTCGGTCTTCGTCTTAGTAATTGTGTCTTTAGAAATATTTATAGTATCTTTTTTTAAGGTATCAGTAACAAAAAAACGATCTTTAAGAACTTTATCAACTTGTACCATATAAGTGTACATTTCATGAAATTCATAAGTTTCCCAAAATTCGAGTTTAGCACTACCTTGCAATAGTTTACGAACACGTTCTGGCTCTTTTATACCTGGTAATTCAACAAGTATTCTGCCGGCAGTAGAAAGTTTTTGAATGTTTGGTTGAGTAACCCCAAAACGATCGATACGGGTTTTAAGAATGTTGTATGTTCTGTCAATTGCATCGTTTGATTCATCAGAAATCATCTTTAGAATCTCTTCATTATTAGGTTTACGATTTAAACTTTTTTCAAGTTCAGCAACTTTATTTTTCATACTGAATCCAAATATTGCCATTAATTGAGCATTTGGATCAACTTCTTTGAAAGACTCACCGAAAAGTGTTACAAAATCTTTGGTGCTGTTTTTTTGTTTTTCAATAGCCAGCGTCATCGCTTTATTAAATGTAACGTCTTTGCTATTACCCGATAAAGCTCTTATGATTTCAGGAACAGAGACTTCCAGAGTAACATTCATACCACCTTTTAAGTCAAGACCTAAGTTTATTTCTCTTTGTTTACAATCTTTATAAGTGTATTTTCTTACCAAGATATTAAAAACAACCTCATTTTGCATTGAGTCTATGTAGAATCTTTCTTTAGCCTTAGAAATAGAGTCGAAAAGAAATTGTTCTTTTGCCGGATTTCCATTAGATAAATTTTTAGCTAACAGTTTTACCTCTTCGCTGTTGGCGTATTTTTTGGCATTGTTTTCAACTCTTGATGTAAATAAGCTGAATGATAGCTGATACAAACAGACCAGTGCAAATACAATAGCAAAAAATTTAATAGCACCTTTACTTTGCATATCTTTTTTATTTTATTAAATTATTTTTAAATTTGAGGGTGCAAATATAGAATAACAAATGTTAATAAACAATTTTATCGGTTTTAAAAAGAAAAAAAAATATTATAAATACTTGAACCTATTGTAAATGTTAATAAATCAGGTATAATAATATATTTTCTTAATATAGATGAAAAATACATTTTTAAATTTAATTTTTTAAAAAAAACAAAATGGATAAAGTAATAATTCAAAAACTGACCAATGAAAAAATAAAAGAAATGAAAATGAATGGCCAATATGGGAAAAAGAAGTCTCAAAGTTTGATTGGGAATATTCCACTGATGAGGAATGCTTTATTATAGAAGGGGAAGTTAATGTAGAAACACTTGAAGGTATTTATAATATAAAAGCTGGTGATTTTGTAACATTTAAAAGTGGTTTAAAATGTATTTGGGAAATTAAAAATAAAATAAGGAAGCATTATAATTCTAAATAATTTGCTTTTTTATTGTTTAAATAAAATAATATGATCGCAGAGAAATGACATATTCCTCCTATTGAGAATAATACCCAATTGAAATATTGTGGAACATATTGACAAGCTTTTATTAAAACATTTTTACTTTCGGAAGTTTTGAATAAATCTGCAAAAGAAAAAAATTGCATCATAAAATGCAAGTAATCCTCTGTATAAGCACTAATTGTAATTAAAGAACCAATTATGAGCAATAGCCATTGTATTGCATTTATTTTTGCTTTTCCATATTTTTCGACAAAGTAAATAATAAAGAATGCAAGTGTTATCATAGTAAAAGAGTTAATGACTGGTGCAATCACAGGTCCAACCCATGTAAAGGGAATTAGAAAAAGTATATCCCATGTGAATAATGAAAGCGGCCAGTCAATTAAAAATTTCAGAAAAATATAATAAAATATATCCCACACTGCAAAAGAGTAAATAAAAAAAGCAAATTTTTCTAAAGTAGTTCTTCCCACAAGAATTGCAATAGTAATTAGCATAATAATAGTAGCAAATTCTCTTAAAATTTCTGTTAAAGCTATGGTGTTACTTATTAATTTCATCGGAAAATCAAAACCACCCGGATAGTATAATTCTCTCAGGTAAACAACAACAGCACTTTCTAGAAAGGCCATAGCGATACTAAAAATACTAACAATTAGTATTGTCCTATAAATTTTTTTATGCACAATAAGAGGAGTTATTTAATAATACAGGATATAATTAAGCTTTTAAATAAACAAACTTTAAACTTCTTTAACAATTTCGCCTAATTCTTCGAGTTTTTGAGCTGTTTTTCTTTTTACATATCTATCATCAACTGATTTCAGGATGTCGTATAGAATTTTTTTATCTTCAATTCGTTTAATTGCATTTTTTCTGACTTCAATATCTTCTTCATTTTTTACGATAGTTGCTAATATATTTTGGTCTTCAATTTTAGCAACAGCTTCTTTTCTTACATAGTAATCAGGGTCGTTGAAAGCAATAGATTTAATTGTTTCTTGATTTGTTAATAGATGAACAGCTATTCCGCGAACGAAATAATCAGTATCGTTTTTTGCAATGTTTTCAAGTGTTGGTTGATCAGTTATTTTTTTTAATGCATCTGCACGTAAATAAAAGTCAGGTGAGTTTTTTGCTAATTCAATCAAAAGGTTTTGATCGGTTATGGCATTAACAGCTAAAGACTTAATGTCTTTATCCTGAGCCGTTTTGGCTACATTGAATAAGCAATCCTGATTTGTAATTCTTTGTATCGCTTCTTTGCATAAATAAAAATCTTCATTATTATTCATAGCAATAGCGCATAAAGCATCAGGTGCTGAAACTTTTTTTATTGCCGCCATTTTAACATAGTAATCTTTATCGTGTTGAGCGATATTTGTAAGAACTTCTTGATTTGATATTTTTTCGACAGCAGTTTGTCTTACATAATAATCTTTGTCATTTTGGGCAATTGTGATTAATGTATTTTCATCTTCAATTAATCTAATAGCATCAGCTCTGCTAAAATAATCGGTTGAAGTAAGGGCGATATTAATTAGTTCTTGTTGGTTAAGAGAACTAAGGTTTTTGGTCGCAATCATTATTTTTTTTATTTAAATTGTGAATATTGGTTTAATTAATTTGGTTAGGCAATTGTTGTGTAATTTTCAGGATTTATGCACATAACAGGAATCTTATTGGGGTTAAAAATAATTTTCTCTATGGCTGAAACTTTCATAAATCCGGGAACAAATTTATTTGATTCATTAATAATTAATAAAAGATCGGCATTTATATCACCTGCATAGGTTATTACTTCTCCAACAAATTCATTTTTATTGCAAGCAATCGTTTTTTCAGTATAATTGATTTCTTTTTTGTCAAATAATTCTTTTATTAAAGTTACATTTTTAAGAATTTGTTGACGATATTTTGTTTGTGTGTTTAAAGATACAAGGTGTACAGTTGAATTAAAATGTTTGGCTAGTCTTGCTGCCCATTTAACTTTTTGTATGGAGTTAGCTGTAATATCAATTGGGGCTACAATATTTTCATATCCTTTACCAAATGGTCGTTTTTGAACTACAATAACAGGAACAGGCGAATTACTTATTACTTTGAGAATATAACTTCCAATAATATGCTGCATCCCTTTTTTCCCATGTGTTCCAATTATTATAAAACTTGCACCTGTCTCTTTTGCAGCATCTCCAATTGTATTGTATATATCATTGTTTTCTCTTATAATATAATCAATATCAACATTGTATTGTATTTTCTTATCTAATGTGATTTCAGTTATTTTTTTATTGATGGCTTCTTCTAAAAATGTTTCATCTTTTAAATAAGATTTATTAATATCTTTATTAATAAGGTGTAATAAACAAATTTTATAATCAGACCACTTTGCTGTTCCTATAGCATGTTGAACTGCAAAATCGGCTACTTCTGAAAAATCAAAAGGAACTAAAACCAAATTATTATTATCCATTACTCTGTTTATTTTAATTTCTCCCATCTGCATTAGTTTTGGTTTGTTCATTCGTTTTCAAAATTAACATAACAAACCTACATATTTTTTTTTATAAATACAACTACTTATTTTTTATTTTAGTAAACTAATAATAATTCATTGATAAACTACTCATTTAATCTAATGTTTTCAGCTAATTTTAAAATAAAAATATGTACATTCATTTAATTTATAATTTTGTGTTTCATTAAAGTATATAAAATTGGTAAGGAATATTAAAGAACATGATGCTTATGCAGTATTGCGTTTGAAAGATTTTAGATTGTTTATTTTGGGTCGTTTTTTTCTAACGATTGCAATACAAATGCAATCTGTTATTGTTGGCTGGCAAATATATGAACAAACACATGATGCATTATCTTTAGGATTAATCGGATTGGCTGAAGCAATCCCTTTTTTATGTGTTGCCTTATTTGCTGGTCATGTGGCTGATGTGGTAAATCGTAAAAAAATTATTATTGCCACTGTTGTGTTTTATTTTTTTGGAGCAGTAGCTTTATTTTTGCTTAGTTATAAGTTTACTTCAGTTTTTCAACATTTAGGTAGTTTGCCAATATATGGAGTGGTTTTTTTAACAGGAATAGCCAGAGGGTTTCATTACCCGGCTCAGGCAGCATTTATGGCTCAAATTGTCCCAAGAAAACTATATGCCAATTCATCCACGTGGAATAGTACAATATGGCATATTGCTGCTATTTCCGGACCAGCATTGGGAGGTTTGTTTTATGGTTTTTTTGGTATTGATATTGCTTATTTTACTGTTGTTTGTTTTGTTATCTTAAGCTTTATCTTATTTGCAGTTGTTAAAAATATAGATCTACCAGCTAAGGAAGAAAATGAATCTTTGTTTCGTAGTTTAACATCAGGTGTTATATTTGTTTTTAAAAATCAAATTATTTTAGGAGCGATGACATTGGATATGTTTGCTGTTTTATTTGGTGGTGCTGTTGCTCTTTTACCAATATTTGCAGGAGAAGTTTTGAAAGTAGGTCCGGAAGGACTTGGCTTTCTTAGGGCTGCTCCTGCTGCTGGCGCTGTTCTGATGGCATTAATTCTTGCATTTAAGCCACCTTTGAAACATGCAGGTTATAATTTATTAATAGGGGTATGTGGTTTTGGAATAAGTATTATTATTTTTGCCATTTCTTCTAATTTTTATTTATCATTATTTTTGTTAGCATTAAGTGGAATGTTCGATAATATAAGTGTTATATTAAGAAATACAATTATGCAATTGTTTACTCCCGATAATATGAGGGGAAGGGTTGCTTCGGTCAACAGCATTTTTATTGGGTCTTCTAACGAAATTGGTTCTTTTGAATCAGGGCTTGCTGCTAAACTATTAGGACTGATACCTTCTGTTATTTTTGGTGGAAGTATGACTGTGTTAATAGCTTTATCCACATTTAAGTTTGCACCTAACCTGAGGAAATTAAATTTACAAGCTTATATTAAAGAAAGGGAAGGGAAATAATTATACAATAACAATTAACATGTTTTCTTTTTGATTAAATTTTTGTAATTGTTTATTGGTAATGTAATTAGAAATTTGGTTTTAAAGAATATTTATTATAAAAATCTTCAATACATTTAGTAGCTTCATCAGCAGTATCAACACACACAATAAGATCAAGGTCCTCTGGGCTAACATTTTTTTCTTCTAATAGAGCGCTTTTAATCCATTCGAGCAGTCCGCTCCAGTAGCTTTTTTGCATAAGAACAATAGGGAAACGAGCAATTTTCTCAGTTTGTATGAGGGTAAGTGCTTCAAATAATTCATCTAATGTGCCAAAACCGCCTGGTAAAACTATAAAGCCTTGAGAATATTTCATAAACATTACTTTGCGAACAAAGAAATAATCAAAAGCCAATAGTTTGTCTGAATCAATAAAAGGATTAGAGCTTTGTTCAAATGGAAGTTTTATATTTAGACCCACAGAACGACCATTTGCATAATGTGCTCCTTTATTGGCTGCTTCCATTATACCAGGTCCTCCACCGGTAATTATTCCAAAACCTGCTTTGGTTAGTTTATAAGCTACTTCTTCTGCCAGTTTGTAATAAGGATGTTGAGTTTTTGTTCTTGCAGATCCAAAAATTGTCACACAAGGACCTATAATAGCCATTTTTTCAAAACCTTCTACAAACTCTGCCATTATCTTGAATATCTGCCACGAATCTGAAGTCTTTATCTCATGCCATTCCTTTGGGGTTAATGCTTCTCTTATTTTATCTTCATCATTAAAACTTCTCATATATCCTTTATATTTTATTAACTCATTCTTTTAAAAATTATGTAAAAATAAAGAATATTTAGTTTGTAGTAAATTTTTTAATCAAATAATTCATTTCATAAAAACTATGAAATACTTATCTTTCTATTGTTAGAAACAATATCGCAGCTTATGGCTGTTATAATTAAAAATAGAGCTTATCGAAAATCAATTGCATTTATAGATAATACAGGTAAAAAATAGAATACAGAAACTTCACCAAAATAAATTTTCAGTTTTACTTTTGATGATTTTATTTTCGTAAACCATAAACAGTGCGATAATGATAGCCGTAAATTGAATATTCAATTGCATCTGCCAATAAACCTGGACGCATAAAAAGTGTCCATATGATAAATTTCCAATAATCGCCTCTTCCTTTGTTGATTACTCCAATTATAAAAATTGATTTAATTAATGCTTTAATTTTAGCAAGATTTAACTTAAATGGAGTTGTATTGTTGGGTATATAATTTAGAAATAATTTTCGTATCCTTTTATAGTAAGGTTTTGTTGTATATATTTCACTGATAATTCTCTTATATCCTTCAATTAATTCATTATAGTTCATTCGCGGTACAAAATTCATTGATAAATCTGTATTGCTGCCAGTAACTTCTGTAGTCAATCTGTCTTCGGCTTCCAGGCGATCATAAAGCTTTGTGTTTTTGGGAGCATTTAGCAAACCAACCATGGCTGAAACAATTCCACTTTGCTGAATAAAATCGATTTGTCGTTGAAAAACAGAAGAAGAATCACTGTCGAAACCTATGATAAATCCACCTGAAACTTGCATGCCTGCATTTTGTATTTTTTTAATGTTTTGTAAAAGGTCACGGTTTTTATTTTGTAATTTATTACACTCCTGAAGTGAATTTTCTTCAGGTGTTTCTATTCCTATAAATACAGACATAAATCCAGTATCTGCCATTAGTTTCATAAGTTCATTGTCATCAGAAAGGTTTATTGTTGCTTCTGTATTGAATGTAAAAGGATATTTGTGAATCTGCATCCATTCTTTCATTGCAGGAAGTAATTCGTATTTGATAAAATTTTTATTTCCTATAAAATTATCATCTACTACAAAAATATTACCTCTCCATTTAAGCTCGTATAATTTGTCTAATTCATTAAGAATTTGTTTTGTAGTTTTCATTCTCACCTTATGTCCTAACAGGGATGTTATTTCGCAGAATTCGCAGGAAAAAGGACAGCCACGCGAAACCTGAATATTCATAAATGCATATTTAGATCTGGCTAATAATTGAAAATCAGGAACTGGTGTAGATGTAATTTCTGGGAATTCTGTTGTCTTATATATTCTTTTGGGATGTCCCTCTTTTAAATCATTAAGAAAAAGAGGTAATGTTAATTCAGCTTCATTCAGTATAAGATGATCAATTTTAGGATAGCTATCATATTCTTGAGTAAACAAAGGTCCACCAGCAACCATTTTTACACCCAATTTTGAACATTCATTTATTATAGTATTTACTGATTCCTTCTGGATATGCATAGCGCTGATAAATACATAATCAGCCCAAAGAATATCTTTTGTTTTCAATGGCGCAACATTCATATCAACAAGCTTTTTTTCCCACTCTGTGGGTAGCATGGCAGAAACAGTAATTAATCCAAGAGGAGGAACTGCAGCTTTTTTAGAAATAAAACGTAATGCATGTTTGAAATTCCAGAACGAGTCAGGATAAATAGGATATACCAGTAAGATTTTCATAAAAGTAATAGAATTTTCTTTTTGTTATTTATTAATCTGCTATTTGTTTCTATTTGAAAATTAAACAATAAGCACATTTTATAGTTTATTTAATTAACAATACTATTTCCCTGATTTAATTTCTATAAGGAAAATAGTATTGTTGAATTTTTAAATAACCCATGAGGTAAAGTTACAAAAGCATGCAAGTAAAAGTGTTATATAATTCTTGGAAAAAATTACAAAATTCACACATTTTCAAGAGTACTGCGTCTTTTGTTTTTTAATTGTTTGAAAAAGCTGGGGGTTAAGCCGGTAACTTTTTTGAATTGACTGGATAAATGCGCAACGCTACTGTAATTGAGTTTATATGATATTTCTGTAAGATTAAGTTCGTCATATATAAGCATTTCTTTAACCTTTTCAATTTTATGTAGTATTATGTAATGTTCAATATTGATACCGGTTACTTCTGAAAAAAGATTAGAAAGATAAGTATAATCATGATTTAGTTTTTCACTTATATAATCGGACTTTTTTATTTTAGGTAGTTCATCAGAATAATGTATCATTTCTATAATAACATTTTTAATTCTCTCAATTAAAATTGCTTTTTTGTCATCCATCAGTTCTAATCCTGCTTTTAATAAAGCAATCTTCAATTTTTCTCTTTGTTCGGCCGATATGTCCTCTCTTATTTCCACTTCGCCCAAGTTTACAAAAACAAAATGTAGCCCAAGTTTGTTTAACTCCGATTTCACCAGCATTTTGCAGCGATTTGAAACCATATATTTGATGAATAGCTTCAATAAATTTTGTGTTTATGGTTAGGTACTTAAAAATGAAATCACTAACAAACATAAATAAAATTAGGAAAAAATACAAAGAAAAATTGTAGAAAATCAGAATTAATTCTCTATACTTAAATGAATAAAATACTTTAAAAAAAGAATATATGCTTGAAAAATCTAATTAAAGTAATCCTAAATAGTATAATTTTAAAAAATGCTTTATATGTTGGTTTTATCTAAATTGTTTGTTTTTTTATTTTCCTAAAGCACCTTTTCTAAGCATCTGATAATTTATTGTAATGAATAATGCGATATACAAAACACAGACTGTAATGTTAAGTAATGAAAAATCATATGCAACATTTTTTCCCAATAATTTTCCAAGTGGATTAGGAACCAATTTATCGATGAGGTTCATAGGAAAGAAGCGGGTGATATAATCTGGTAATTTAAATGATATGAGATTTTCAATGACAATGGTATATAAAAACAACATACCAATAACAAAACCTGATCTTTTGAGCCATGAGCTTAAAAAATAGGCAAAGTTTAAATAAAGCAATAAAGAAAAGAAATAGGAAAAAATAATACCCGAACCTTCAAAAATGTTAGTATCTCCATAATAGTTTCCAAGAATGAGCGTTAATGTTATAAGAAGTATAACTCCAATCAAACTTAAAATCAATATTATAAGTTCTTTTGCCCATATTATTTCCCATTTACTCATTCCATCTATTATGTTTTGTCTTATTGTTCTATAGCTATACTCATTGGTAACAATTATAACTACAATTAAAGCAAGCAATAGTTTGAACCAGCTTGCTAGATAAGCCATGTTTAACCAAATATCGGGAAAATTGGAAACAGAGTATCCTTGTAAAATTAAATTTCCCATGGATGATTGTTTACTCCCATTCCCAATACGTACTGATCCGATAATGTTTTCAAATCCAAATGCAATGGGAGCCAAAAGGATTATATATAACCCTAATAATATCCAAAATGTTTTGCTGTAAATTATCTTATGTAATTCTATTTTAAGTAATCTGATCATAATTAATTGGTTATTTCTAAAAATTGCATTTCTAAATTTTTCTTTCTGCTGGCAAGATGTGTTAAAGCTATTCCTTTACTGAAAAAATATTTATTAATTTCTCCATTTGATATTTTCTTAGAAAGTTTAACTATATATTTATCTAACTCTAATTTTACATCCACTACCATAGCAAATTCTTTTATTGCAATATGTAGTTCTTCCATATTGTCTGCTTTTAGTTCAAGTAAATATGTTTCACCAAGAATTTCATCAACCTTCCCTTGTACCAATAAAGCACCTTTTTTTATGATGGCTACATGAGAACATACTTTCTCAACTTCATCAAGCATGTGACTGGCAAGAATAATGGTGATACCTTGTTTGGCAACTTTAAGAATTATATTTCTTATTTCTGCTATTCCTTGTGGATCCAATCCATTGGTGGGTTCATCTAAAACCAAAACTTCCGGATTGCCCAGTAGAGCTGCAGCAATTGATAACCTTTGCTTCATTCCCAATGAAAATGTTTTGAACTTATCTTTTCTTCTGTCAAAAAGATCAACAATTTTCAAAACCCTCTCAATATCTGAATAGGGTGCTTCTTTAATTTCAGCTGAAATCATCAGATTTCTTTCTGCTGACAGGTATCCATAAAAGTTTGGGGTTTCCACTATCGCTCCAATCTTCTTTCTTGAGAGATTAGTGGGTGCTTGTCCAAACCATTCATAAGTGCCTTTGTTTTGTGGAATGATATCCAGTATAATTCCCAAGGTTGTGGTCTTACCACTTCCATTTGGTCCAAGTAATCCAAATACAGAACCTTTTTCAATCTCTAAAGATACCTCTTTGAGTACTTGTAAAGACCCATATTTTTTTGTTAAGTTGTAAGTGTTTAACACTTTTGTCATTTTTATATCTATATTAAAGGTGTTTTTTCAAATTATTTTAATAATAAATTATAATTGCAATTGAGACGCATTTTTCTTAATAAAAATTACAATAATAACACAAATTCTTTATAAAATTTGGATATCTAACCAAAGAATATTTCATATTGCATAGTTATTAAATTATAGTAAGATTTTGCTGAGAACGAATCCTTTGATTTATCTTCATAATTATAAATTCTGTAAAGTTGAAAAATTACTAATATATTAACTTAATCCATTTGTTAATTATATCATTTGCTAATTTAACAGTAGATTTGCCATGCGAGCCTTTTTCTATCAATATATATTGTTTGTTTTCATTCCCCCATTCTTTAAATATCATATCACATCCTCTTTTGTCAACAATATTGTCCATCATTCCATAAATAAGCAGCAATGGATATTTTGCATTCTTCCCATAATCGATCATCGTATTCATTAATTTTCTCGATTGAGTCATATAATACATGCTGAAATATTTTACTAATAATTGGTCATTCAATCTTGATGCTGATTCTTTCTTATCATCTTCGTTTTCAATAGAAGTTGGATCACCAGCCATATTAACTATAGGTTTATGTTTTTCAAATATAAAATACCATATGTATTTTAAGTACTGACCAAAGCTAGGTGTCATTCCTTTTGCTTTTTTCATAATATAAGTAGGATTGACCAAAATGGCACCACCAACATTTACTATCTTGTCTGCAATTGCTAATAAAACTGCAGTTGACATACTATGTCCATAAAGAATAATTTTGTTTTGTTTAGAATGGTAGTCTTTGTCTTTTGTTATTATTTCGATGTAGTCGTTTATGAAATCTGAAAACTTTGATATATCTCCTCGCTTCCCATCTGAATAACCTGTTCCACGAGGATGTATTACTACAACTCTGTTCTCTTTATTGCTAAGTTGTTCTATAATATCTTTCTCACTATTATGATTTATGCCCGTTATCCCTGATATGATAAAAATTGTTGTTTTGTAATTCTCTACAGGTATATATTCATAAACAAACAATTGGCTTCCATCTTTTACCTTAAAAAAATAACCATCAAAATCTGAAGGAGGTATGGGTTTGTTTAAATTTTTCATATAAATACTTCACTTGAGTTTGATAGAATATCTCGCTCAGTTTTTACATATAGCAATAATTCGTAAAAATAATTCTTTTCTATTTAAGTACAAATTATTAACGATTTTTAATTTTTAAAAAGCAAGCATTTGATTAAACAAATTGTGGGTTGATTTCCTGTCGAAAAAAAATTAACAATATTCCTTTAAAGCAGTGAACCATATTATTTAATAGAATCGCTTATAGGTTTCCAATTTTTAAAAATCATTTCAAAACCCGAACAGATACTTTTAAAACCTAAAGTATTGTGTGTTTCGTTTTTAAAGTGTATATAATCCCATTCGAATCCTTTCGGTGCGTTTTTTTCCAGCTCATTTATAAAAGGGAAAATTCCCATATCTTTTTCATTTGATATAGAAATGAAAAGCGACTTTTTAATATCCTTATTGTTTTTAAAAAAATCAGGTAATCTCTTAACATAAGATTGGTCGTCATACCACATACTTGGATCGATGCAAATGAATGAATTGAATAATTTAGGACGGTTTATCAATGTATAGATGGCAAATAATCCTCCAGCGGAATGCCCAATAAGGCATCTATAAGGCTCTGTTGGATAAATTGAATCGATATAATGTGTTAATTCTGAATCAATAAAATTAAGGAATTTGTCTGCTCCTCCTCCTGTTGGATATTCTTCTGATTTGGTTGGTAAAAAATCCCTTTCCCTGTCTTTATTTACAATTCCAACAACAATCATTTTAGGCATTATTTTAGACACAAATGAATAAAAGTTCACAATTCCATAAGTTGCTATTAGATTGTTACCCGGATCTAAAACATAAACAACCGGATATTTTTCATTTGGATTATCTCTATAGTTATATGGAGGAATTACAACAATTATTTCCTTTTCATTTAATATTTTTGATTCAAAGGATACTTTATCTCCAATTACAAAATCTTTGATCTGCTGGGCTTGGCAAACACTAAATGTTATAAAGAATATAAAAATTAAACCAAATTCTATAAGAGCTTTGTTCTTTAATTTCATAATCATTTTGTTTTTAATTAGCTTGATTTTTTAAGCTATGACGAAATGAAATATTGAAAAGTTACAGAATGTTGAATGTATATTTGCTAAAAACAATTTTTAGTTTACAAATAATATCTATTTGTAAAGTAGTTTAAATGAGCTTATTTAAATATTGTAAAATATAACTCATCGATTCAATGAAGAAGAAGCAAATAGATTCGTTTTTTATTCTTTTGAACGAATGTTATACTTAACTTCATTGTTTTTACCCATAAAATTTCCATAAACCTCAGCTGATTTTTCTATACATTTTAATTCAGATTTGCTGTGTTTTCGAAAGAAATCTATATCAATTATAACGTTATCTTTTTTTATTGTCCTTTTCCATATGCCTGTAACTTGTCCGTTTACAACTATTATAGGTCTGAAAATGCCATTGTCTGAAACTGCTTTTTTTTGTAAGGATGGATGTATGCTAGCGCTTCTGTTCTTATAACTGATTAAAAATTCATCAAAAGCAGGTAATAAATAAATTGAATTAATATTTGTTATTGAAACATTAAATGAATCAGGCATCCAATAAACCAGGGAATCTATTGTTTCAGATCTCAGATCAGACTTGATGTTTTCCAGACCAAATCGTGCTTCTTTCACTGATAAGCCTGACCACCAAATAAAATCCTGTAATGTTGCAGGGCAACGACTATTAAAATATTTCTTTGCTAGTATTGAAACTGCTTCTTCTCTGTTTAAAATATTTTTTTGTTTAACTCTTTTTTCAAATAGAGCATATGTTTGTTTATTACCTTGCAGACCTCCACTACAAATTATTTTATCCAATTCGGCACAAAGCAATATGTGCGATGCTCTGTTTTCATCGGTCCGGATCTTAGCTTTTGTCAATTCAGCTATCAATACTTCACGAGTTAATTGTTTTTCATTTTCTAATGCTTTCTCAATTACATCATTACTTTTGTTAATCACAGTTGCTGTTAATTCCAGCTGATTGTTTCTTGATCTTATTAGTGATTTAATTTGAGGTGCTGCTAGTTCTATTATCCAGTAAATATCTTCAGCAGAAACAAAGTGCCAGGTTGGTCTTAATAAATGTGTTCGTAATATTTCACCTTTATTAATTGCTGTATCTATTTGTGTATTTGTGGAGTCATCCAATCGGACACCAATGGCCCATTTTGCCATTGAAAAATCTTGTGCCTGCATAGCACACATCCATTCAACTATATCTTTTGCTTTTTTATTTTTTTTGTTATCTATTAGCTGGCTTTTAAGCCTTTTATTCGCTATATCAGTTAAATTCATTTTGATTTGTTATTCAGCTTTGTTTTAAAATAAATTAATAATTTCTTTATTATTTAGAAGTACAAACCAAAGTTCCATTATGTTTTCGATTTTTGCAAGAAAAACTTTATTTTTTATGGTTTGCTAAAGCTTTTTATTGTTTATAATGATATGTGAAATCAATAATGTTCCAAGCAGCATTATTTATGCCGTTTAGTGAGACGATTGTTATTTAAAATAAATGTTGTTTAATAGAATTTAATACAATATGATATAAATACTGTGAAAAATAAGCATAATCACTTAATTGTTTTTTTTATCATTAATGTATTTTTGTATATATAGGTGAGTTCCATTTTTACCCAAATGCAAAAGAGAATTTAATATGTTTTTTATAATTTAAGGTTTTTGTCAATATATGTACAAATGTTTAAACTATCAAATATAACTACCAGTCAGATTGCAAAAAGACGTTTACGGTTTTTATGTTTGTTATTTCTATTTTCACTGATCAACATTAATTATTCAAAAGCACAAAATGCAGAAAGCTATAATTTCAATGCAAGTTTAGGTGTTTTCAATGCATTAGGTGGAACGACAATGTCCTTGAGCGGTGGAAATGCAGATGAAGGATGGTTTAATGGTATTGCTATAGGATTTACTTTTAATTATTGTAATGTCAATTATACACATATTCATTGTTCAACAAATGGATGGATGACATTTGGAACAAGTTCAACGAACAATGTTTTATCAAATGCATCTTCAGCAAATAACATTAGTTCGGGAGGAACAAGACCTTTAATTGCTCCTTTATGGGATGATTTAAATTTGCAGGCAAATACAAACTTGTCTTATACTTTATCAGGGACTTCTCCAAACAGAGTTTTTACTGTAGAATGGTTAAATGTAAAATGGAGTGGGTCTGCAACTGGAAATACTATTTCTTTTCAGGTAAAATTATATGAAACTTCAAATAAAATTGAATTTATTTATAGACCCGAATCAGGTGTTGTAGCTTTTGCTTCTGCGTCTGTTGGATTAAGTGATATTGCAACCGGTTCAGGTAATTTCATTTCTATAGATGGAACAGGATTAGATCCAAACAAAAGTTCTACAACAGAGACTACCAATATAAACATTAAACCTACTTCAGGTCAAAAATATATTTTTACTCCACCACAACCTATTCCATCATGTATATTATTTTCTGAAGATTTCGAAGGATTGTCAATTGGAAATCTTCAAACAACAGGAACATTGTGGAGAATGTATGAAATAACATCTTCTGTAAATAACTGGTATATAGGTGATAATTCATCTGCAATTACAGGTACAAAAAGTCTCACAATTAGTAACTATACTTATAACAAAACAGATGATGCTGATAAAGTTGCTTATTATGCTACCAAAATTAATGCGCTTAATTTTTATAATCTGAAAATCAATTTTAAATGGAAGTGTTTAGGAGAAACAAATACTGATTATGGGCTGTTAGTGTGGTCTATTGATGGAGTAAATTGGCAATCTGTAACATCTACAAAATATACAGGGCAATCAACAACCCAAACCATTGAAAATCTTGATTTATCTGTTTGTGATAACAAGGAGTTTTTTATTGGATATAGATGGATAAATAACTCTAGCGGAGGTACTAATCCTCCTTTTACAGTTGACGATATTCTTATTGATGGCACCCCCTATTTACAATATTCATTTTCATTTCGTCAAGATGTTTTTACACCAATTTCCGAAGGCATCATAGTTACACTTGATGGTAACGGTGGCTCTGCAGTATCATTGCCATTTACTTTTAATTATGCCAATACAAATTACACTACTATTCGAGTATCAAAAAATGGTTGGATTAAAATGGGTATTATTGACCCAAGTAATGCTTATGATAACAATCTGGGTAATTTAAGCTATACATCTTTCTTAGCCCCACTTTGGGATACGCTTTGTTTCGATGCTTTTTCTTCTATAATATACACTACCATTGGTACAACTCCTAATAATGTTTTTTGTGTGGAATGGAGAAATATATTGTGGGGTAATGCAAGACAGAATTTTCAAGTTAAACTATCTGAAACAACAGGAGTAATAGAATTTATTTATGGGCAGATGATGGAGCCGACAAATGCAACAGCAACCATTGGTATTAATGATGGAACATATTGTGGTAGTCGTTTCATTAGTGTTACACCAAAATCTACACCTTCTATTTCGTTAGATAATTCTAACAATTTCATTAGTACAAATACATATCTAACCAATGGATTGGTTTATGTATTTAATCCTCAGGCAATGCAAAACTATAGTACATGGCAGGCAGCAAATATCGTTGTCGGACAACCCAATTTCACTACAAATAATTCTACTGCAAGTCAGACAATAGCTTCAGGAGCAAATAGTTCTTCTGTAAGTTCAAAAGGGATTTTAGCAGTTGGTTCATATTATTCTAATAGGGTGCTATTATGGAATTCAATTCCAACATCCAATGGAATGGCAGCTAATGTGGTTGTGGGACAAACTAATTTTACCTCCACAACAACTGGAACAACAAATTCAAAGCTAAATCATCCCTACAATGTTGCATTTAGTCCGGATGGTAATAAACTTTTAATTGCAGATGCAGGTAACAACCGCATTTTAATTTGGAATACTATTCCCACAACAAATGGAGTTCCGGCTGATGTTGTTATTGGACAAACTAATTTTACATCTTCCAGCTCTGGATATTCTTCCACAAAACTAAATACTCCCACAGGAATACTCGTTTTGCCAAATGGTAAGCTGATAATAACAGATAAAAACAATAATAGGGTATTAATATATAATTCTATTCCTACTAGTAATGGTGTAGCAGCCGATTTAGTTATTGGTCAGAATGATTTTACAACCAACTCTTCAGGATCAACAGCAAATAAATTTGATAATCCATGGGATGCTGCTTTCACATCTGAAGGGAAATTGCTTATTTCAGATAATGGAAATTCTTCGAATGGAAATCACAGAATTTTAATTTTTAATGTAGTTCCATCTGTAAATGGAGTTTCAGCAGACTTTGTAATCGGGAATACTGTTTTTGGTCAAAAACCTTCAACAACTACAAGAACGGGATTTGACCAGCCTTGTGTAACTGTATCATGTGAAGGAAAAGTTGCTATTGCTGATTACGGAAACAGCAGAATTATGGTTTATAATCGGGTGCCAACTTCTAACGGAGCTCCTGCAGATGTTGTTCTTGGTCAACCTGACTTTACTACAAAAGTTAGTTTCAACGATGGTTCAAATAACTCAGGCAGTCCATCTGACAAGAACATGTATTTCCCATATAGTATTTGCTTTGACATCAATGGAAGGTTGATGGTAAATGGAACAAATCCCGGAGGAAGTGGTATGCACAGGGTAATGATTTATGGTACTACTCCTACAAATATATCTGATTTAGGAATAACTTTAACTTCTAATGCCACTGGGACAATGTGTATAGGTTCGTTTGTAACATTTACAGTTAATGTTACGAATAGTGGTCCAGACGATGCTGATCACGTGGTTGTTAATGCTGCATTGCCCGTTGGATTTAATATGATTAGTTCATATACTACAATTGGTAGTTATAATTCTCTGAGTGGTTATTGGTCTATACCTGCTATTCCTAATGGTTCTGTTGTTACATTGACTTTTGTCGGCCAAATTACATCTATTCTTGCCGGAAACTCAAATGTTACTGCATATGCCAATATTCTTGCTTCTATGCAGAATGATAATAATTTCAACAACAATGGTGATAATGAAATACTTGGTGTTGGCAGTAACAATTCTCCAACAATAACACCTATTGCTGATGTTAGTATTTCTCGCAACTCAAATACAGGTCCCATTGCTTTTACAATAAGTGATGTTGAAACTCCACCGGCAAGCCTTACTTTAATTGGCACTTCAAGTAATACTTCGATTGTCCAAAATGAAAATATTGTTTTTGGAGGATCGGGAGCAAATCGAACTGTAACAGTAACTCCAACTGTTGATCAAATTGGTATAGTAGATATAATTATAACAGTTAGTGATGGTACATGTACTAAACAGGATACTTTTAAAATTTCTTGTGGAAATATTTGGAAAGGTACAATAAATACAGATTGGCATGCATCAGGTAACTGGACTTTTGATGTGCCAACACTTACTATAGAGGCAATAATACCTACTCATCCAATCGGACCAAATTTTCCTGTTATTACTAGCAACGAAAGCTGTCTTGATTTAGAAATACAAACAAATTCTTATGTTACTATTAATGGTGATAAAACACTGACCATATATGGATATTTATA
The DNA here is from genome assembly GCA_020718065.1 of Marinifilum sp. Taxonomy (GTDB): domain Bacteria; phylum Bacteroidota; class Bacteroidia; order Bacteroidales; family CG2-30-32-10; genus CG2-30-32-10. The sequence goes on from DYDE01000006.1 coordinate 39,446, forward strand.
CAACAATGGAACTTTTAATATAACTTTTGGTACAGTAATTTTTAATGGAAGTATTTCTCAAAACATTAATTCTGGTACATGTAGCTTTTATAATGTTGAATTCAATAATACTACTGTTGGCAGTAATGATATTGTACTTTTAAGCAATATGACAATAACGAATCAGGCAACTTTAAGAAATGGTATAGTTAATACTGGTGTATATACCATGATTTTTAATGGAGATAATGCAACAGTTAATATAACACCTTCTCCAAGCAACAATAGTCATATAAATGGGAAAGTAAGAAAAATCGGAACAACAGCATTTGAATTCCCAATTGGTAAAGGAGGTTTTTGGGCTCCTGCTTCGATTGCTGTCAGCATATTATCCAATACTATTGACGCAGAATATTTCAATTCAGCATGTGATAATAATTCAGCTCCATTTATGAATGGGTTGGATCATGTTAGTTATGTTGAAAAATGGGAAATTACAAGAGTAGAAGGTAATAGTTATCCTGCAATTGTTTTGTTTTGGAAAGATGGAAACAGAAGCGGGATTAATGATCTTTCAAATTTAAAGGTTGCTCATTGGAATAGTGCAACTTTAAAATGGGATGATATGGGAGGCGTTGGAATTGGAACTATATCATCTGGTTCTATAACATCATCTGATGCCTTTACAAGTTATAGTCCTATATCTTTTGGAACTAAAACAAATTCGAATCCATTACCTATTGAATTACTTTCATATAATTTATTTTGTGACAAGGTTAATATTGTAATTGAATGGAGTACAGCTAGTGAAACCAACAATGATTTTTTTACAATTGAAAGTTCACCCGATGGGATTAATTTTACTCCAATAAATATAATTAAAGGTGCAGGAAATAGCAATACCATCTTGAATTATTCTTTTATAGATAAACAACCTTATAGCGAAACTGTTTTTTATCGTCTGAAGCAAACCGATTATGATGGAAAATATAAATATTTTGAAGTCAAATCAATAGATTGTAATGGATCTTCTCAAGTTGAAACAATTTTAAATATTCATCCTAATCCCATTACAAACATTGTCTTTTTTGAAATCAGTAATTTGACTGAGAATAATATTAATATTCAGCTTACAGACATGTTGGGAAATATAATAGAAACAAAAGTTCAAAAAAACATTTCGGAAAATCATGTAACAATTTATTTTAATATGTCGAAATATAGGGTAGGAGTTTATTATTTTAAATTAACATCAGGCAATTATAGTAAAACAGGAAAGATTATCAAAATCTAAATTTCTTTAAAATATTAACAAACTATATTTTTTTTAAAAATTTGTTTTAACAAATGAGACGACCCGAAGTTTAACTAAATTTCAATTCATGCATGTAACCTTTATTTTTTTTATGGTCTGCTAAAGCTTTTTTTATCGTGCTTATTGATTTACAAAAGCAACAATTTATAAACAACGATACTATGAGGTGAAGGAATTTAATTTTTTTTCCAATACCTAAACCCTAAGCGCAAAACGGGAGATAAGTCAATATTTGGAATTTTGTATTGCTGATTGTCAAAATATAAGCTGTTATCTTTTCTCAAATAAATATGAAATCCAGGCTGAATATAAAAATATTGACCTATAAAAAATTGGTAACTAATACCCCCGCCAACATCAGTGCTATGTATGTCCTTTTTTATACCTGTCGTTTTTTGTTCAATTTCGAATGTATGTAATTCAAAATAAGTATAAGTTTCGAGGTTTTTCCATACATTATAACCCAAAAAGAAACCTGGTGAAGTTTTGTAATACCTTTTGAAATCTGATGATGCGTTTTTTATACCAGCAGGCTCTGCATCATATTTTCCTCCGTTGATAACACTTATTCTAAACCTGAATTTTTCGTAGCGATAACAAGCTGCAAAGTGAAAACCTCCAGTTATAAACATAGGAACCAGACTTTCAATTTCTAATGCTTGTTTAACATCATAAGTCCGTGGATACGGTTTCCAAAATGATGCTTTCGTTGAGTCGTTTTGTGCCAATGCACTATAGGTGCTTACAAAAATGATGATGATAATTAATTTTAACATTTTCATGTTTTCTGAACTTTATAATTATTTGCAAAATTCAGAATAAGAAAACACAAAATACTCCACATTTGTTACCAAATTACAAAACCATATTTTATCCTTTGCGGATACGGCTTAATGACTTTGGTGCTATTCCCATGTAATTGGCTATATGATAAAGCGGTATTTTTTGAAATATTTCAGGATATTCGTGCAGCATTTTTTGGTATCGTTCGTTGGCTGTTAGTGTTTGCAGATCTATACTTTGTTGAGCAATTTTTACAAAAGCTTTTTCTGTGAGAATGCGCCCTAGCTTTTCAAGTTTGGGTATCTTGTTATAACAATCATTAAGGTTGTTTTCAGAAATAACTATTAATTCGGTATTTTCAATTGCTTTGATATTAATAAACGAGGGAGTGCTATTTAATCGGCTTCTGTTATCAGTGATCCAATCACCTGTAAAAGCAAAATCGGTGGTTGTTTCTTTTCCTGTTTCCTGTAGTTTGTGGTATATCAAAGCACCATTAATCACCAAAGCAACAGCAGTACAAATTTGTCCTTCTCTTAAAAAGTAATCGTTTTTTCTGAGTGTTTTAAATTCAACATAATTCAACAAATGTTTCCATTCATTATCATTAAGTGAAACAATGGAATTGATGGAGTTTTTTATAATATCAAATTGCATGGTATTTAATGAATAGTAGTTGTGGATATTGAAATTGTTATATAATTAAACAACAATTTGAAAATTTACATCATTTAGGCTTAAATAAAAACTGTTTCGATTTATAAGCTTTAATACCTTTATTGTTTCATTCATATCTTGCTATTTGTTCGTAAAAATACAATTTTATTATACCATTTTTTCTAAAACATGTAGGTAAGACATCAATGTTCTTTCTTCTAGTTTATCATTTAATTGGTTTAAATATTGCTTTCCAAACCTATTGTAGCTTTTTATATAATGCGAAGTCTTTTCTCACAATGCTTTCAAACAAGCTTTATCATAGGGTTTAATTACAATTGGTTTCACATTTAGAATTTACTATACCAAATTCAACCTGGATGGTAGCATGCTCGATTTTAAAACGTTTGTGCAACTGACGCTGAATGTTGGTAATAAATGTAACATTGGTTTGAACCTGGGTTGTTAAATGAACGGTAAGAGCTGCTTCTGTGGTGCTTAATGCCCAAATATGAAGGTCGTGGATACCAGACACTTCGGGTAAGCTCTCGAGATAATCATTAACGGATTTGATGTTGATATTTTCGGGAACAGCATCGAGCGCAAGATTAATAGAATCAATCAATAAGTGGTATGAACTATAAAGAATAACTCCTATGATAACAAAAGAAACGAGGGAATCAAGCCATAAGATACCAGTAAATAACATAATTATACCAGCAACCACTACACCCAAAGACACCAAGGCATCTGCTATAAAATGAACAAAAGCACTCCGGATATTTAAATCATGTTTTTTACCTTTAAGAAACAACCAGGCAGTAAATCCATTCACAAGAATACCGATTGCAGCAATTGTTATTACGCTATTTGAATTAATATCAATCGGTTTGCCGAGTCTTTGGATTGTTTCAAAAACAATAAATGCAACAGCAGCCAAAAGTAATATTGTATTCAGTAAAGCAATGAGAATGGTTGAGCGACGAAAACCATAAGTGAATTTTAAAGTAGGTTTGCGTTGCGACAGAATAACTGCAATCCATGAAAACACCAAAGCCAAAACATCACTGAGATTATGCCCTGCATCGGCAATCAAAGCCATAGAGTTTGAGTAGTACCCATATAATACTTCAACAATCACAAAAATGATATTAATGGAAATACCTATTCTAAAGGCATTTCCCAAATTAACATCAGTTTTATGCAAATGATCGTGTACCATAATTTCAACTTAATTAAACAAAGGTAGGTATCTTTTTGTTTTGTTAAAATATTCTTTATAATCATCGCTATTTTGCTATCCAATGTGATCAATCTGGCTATGTGCCTGAAATTGCATCGTTTTTATAAAAACAAAAGCTGTGTAGCGGCAATCTGTTTTAGAACAGTGAATTATTTCTAATATTGCTGTTTACTACGAATTATTTTTATTCTGATTTATTGTTCATACTTTTTTGATAAAATCATTCCAGTTTTGCCGGAAATAATATAATGAGGACCACCACCAACCATATTAGGATTAGTTAAATTATAATCAACATACCATTTTTTATCTTTCAATTCTGCTTTAATATTATAAATTGACAAGTCTCTATATACTAACAATGCATCTTTTTGTGCAATTTCTATAGCTGCTTTCTTATCAATCAATGCCAGGGAATTATTTTTATCGTTTTTAATTTTAATGACAATTTTACACCAATCATCTTTTCTCAATCTAATACTTTCTTCTGTTTCTAATTCTGAATAATATGCTGATATTTCGCAACGTTTATTTTTATTAGAAACAAAATAAGTAGGAATGTTTTTTTTGTTATCTTTTTGTATTAGTATGATACGATTGTCAGTTTCATATTCAACAAATGCAATAGTCACATTCTCTAATAATAATTGCATTGATAAAGTTGTTGTATCTGCCATTATTCCGGCTTTATATAGCTTTACTTGTTCTCCGTTCTTTAAAATATAGTCTTTTACAATATTGAAATTTTCTTTTGTCAGGCAATCGTTTTCATTATTCAGACTTTGAGAAATTAAATGATTTTTAGTCTGATAATTGCATTGACTAAAAATCATTGATAAAACCAGTATTATAAATGTTTTCATAAAATATTTGTGTTTAAGTTTTTTTGAGGAGTGCTTCATATTAAAATATAAGTTTAGTTTATCTCAATTTTTATAGCAGCAGTTTGTATCAATTCTTAGTAACTGCTTTGCGGGCTTCGTCAATGTCATCCGATACGTATTTTCTACAGTGCTCTGCCACTTCAAGTTGCTCTTTCAAAGGTTATTCACACAGGTATTGTTAGTGGTAGTGTTCTTTTGTTAAACCTTTTAAGTAGTCCATAAATTCATTACTCAACTGAAAAAGATTTTCCTCTTTAGCTGCTTTATTGTATAGACTATAAAATTCATATGGATTATAGAAAGTTTTAAGCATTTCATTTTTATAACCTGCTTTTACAATATGGTTTGCCATGAAAAACCCAATAGGATGTCCATTAAATCTTACGATTTCTAAAATTTTATCTACCATTTCCTTTTCAGATATCTCTTCTTTAGCGTATTTTAAAATCACATTATGAAATCTTTCTAAATCTGCTTGAGCCTGATTATATAAATTCACCCATATTTCAACCATTTCGGGTAATTCTCCAACTTCATCAAAATACTTCTCGTAACCTTCAGATTTATCAATCAGGTCTGCAATTCCTTCATTCTGAATTAAATCAATACAATGGTTTAAATCACTTTTGTAATTGAAATCATGATTTTCAAAATTTTCTCTATAATTATGAAAAAATTCATGGGCAAGAAAATTTATTCGTTGTTCTTCCGTTTTTTTATAAATTAAATTAAAGTCAACATATATTGCATCTTCATTATTCTTGCCATCAGCAATAAGGAAAAGAAAATAAAGGGGCTTAAATTTGGTAGTCGAATCTATTGTGATCCCAAGAAAAGAACTTAATCTTTGTTTTGTTTTTACGACTAAAGCATTAAAATCATAATTTTCTCTGAATGATTTGATTGGTTCATAATTATTATTTATGTCAATATAATTTGTCAGGAGAAGCTTTTTGTTCATCAACATAGGATTTTTATTCATTTCTTCTTTTGTAATACTTAAAATGCTATCTTTTTCGGCTATTCTCCCATTACCAAAAACAATATTAATAGAATTCTTAATAATGTTTATCACAGTTTTGTCTTTTCTTTTTGCATATGTCTTGTAACAACTCGAACTGTCAAAATCTTTCCATTGCGCTGCAGAAATTTCATTTCCTTTTTTTAAAGTTGAAGTTACTTTAAAGAATTCATCGACCGATGTTAAATCAACTGTTTGTGCAATTGAAATGTTAATACTTGAAAATAGTATTAATAAGCCTATTGAAATTTTTATTTTCACTATTATCTTATATTAGAAGACCATTTTTTTTAAGTAAAAGTAGATATGTTACAGCTAGTAATAACATTATCAAAAGCAATCAAAGCCAACCTAATTTGGCTGACTAACCTTACTTTTAATAAATATTGTTTTCCCCACAAATTCCTCCATTTTCAAATTTCAATCAAATTTCAACTAAATTTCCACAAAAAACAAAAAAAACCGTTTGTTTTTTCTCTAAAATCATTTAAAATGCCCTCATCTAAACAAAGAGTTTTGTTTTTTATAAAAACCAAGCATTCATTAAGCAATTAATTTAAAGCATATTGCATCACATATTCAAATAAAACTATTGCATCCTGAAAATAAAAAAGCTAAAATTTGAATCTTTTAACAAACTGTAAAGAAATTGAACGTCAATGTTTAGTCTGGTATTTTTCCCAGAAAACATTTTGGCGTAAGAATTTGTTCTGGCATTTTGCCAGGAAGAATATTGACGTAAGAATTTGTTCTGGCGTTTCGCCAGGAAGAATATTGACGTACGAATTTGTTCTGGCATTTTGCCAGGAAGAATATTGACGTAAGAATTTGTTCTGGCGTTTCGCCAGGAAGAATATTGACGTACGAATTTGTTCTGGCATTTTGCCAGGAAGAATATTGACGTAAGAATTTGTTCTGGCATTTTGCCAGGAAGAATATTGACGTAAGAATTTGTTCCAGTGTTTCGCTGTGAAGAATTTTGACGTAGGATTTTATTCCAGCGTTTCGCTGTGAAGAATTTTGACGTAGGATTTTGTTCCAGCATTTCGCTGTGAAGAATATTGACGTAAGATTTTGTTCCAGCATTTCGCTGTGAAGAATTTTGATGTAGGATTTTATTCCAGCGTTTCGCTGTGAAGAATATTGACGTAGGAATTTGTTCCAGCGTTTCACTGTGAAGAATATTGATGCAAGAATTTGTTCCAGCGTTTCGCCGGGAAGAATTTTGGCGTGAGAATTTGTTCCGGCTTTTCGCCGGGAAACATTTTGGCGTAGAAATTTGTTCCGGCGTTTTAAAAATAATTAATTCAGGTGCTTTAGTGAATAAGAAAATACTGCTAAGTTATATTTTAAGCAAAAAAATCAATTATTTTTCCTGAAAACTTCCTGATTCAATCGGTGAAATTGATCTTTTTTCAGTAGAAATGTTTCTTTTGTCCGTTATCTTCGATATTTTATTATTGTATGTTATGATCGGTCATTTTTTATGAATGGAAGATTTCTTTTGTTTTTCAATTATTTATATTTCAAATTTGTTGAATTTGATTTTTTTTCATAAATCTCTTTATGCTAGAACATTTATTGATTGCTAAGAAATGCTTGCCTTACTATAAACGATAAATACTAAATAAAAATCAAACTATATGAAACGATTATGTTTATTACTAACTATTTGCCTTCCTCTTGTACTATGCGGACAAAATTCCGAAACTGTAATTGAAATTCAAGGTCGTATTTTAAACAAAGAAACAAAGGTACCTGTTTGTTATGCAAATGTGTTCAACAAACATTCGCTAAAAGGAACCATTAGCAATACAGATGGGTATTTTAAAATTTCTTTGTTAAGCCCTAAAGATTCAATAGTAATTTCTTGTATTGGCTACGAAAAGCAGTTTATTGCCTATTCTAAAAAAGAAGACTTTTATAATATTTTACTTAATGAAAGTGTTCAGCTTTTACAGGAAGTTACTATCAGGGCTACTGATAATTCATACTTGTATGAATTGATTAGAGATTGTATCAGCAAATCAACAAATAAACTAACAAAGGCAAAGGTGTTTTATGAGTTGAAAACATTTACCGATAATAAACAAATAGAAATGCTAGAAACATTTTACAATGCAGAGATAAATGGTTATAATCTGACTGCATTGGAAATGAAAGCTGGCAGATATGCATTACAGGTATATCAAAACAGATTGTTTACATCGCAGAATACCTCAAGATCAATTTCTTTGCAAAATATCACAGACGAAAATCAGTTTTTTCCCATTAGTCCTTTTGAGTATAAAAAAAAGAAAATGAAAAAATACTTTATCTTGGAACTAGAGAAAAAATATAAAGATGATAACGCTGATTCAATATACGTGATCAATTATTATCCAAGAAAGATGTCAGGAGCTTTTTTTACAGGCAAAATATGGATAAATCCTATAAAAAAACACATATTTAAAATAACCTTTAATTGCGAAAACTGTAAAATATATCCTTTCCTGCCCTTATATGCAACAGATAGTTTTACTCAGGTCGATCTTTCTATCACTAAATCATTTAAAGAATTAAATGAAGAAATGGTATTTAACCACATCGATTTTAATTATAAAATTGCATATAAAAGCATTCGAACAAAGAAAGCAGGATATGCTGAAGATTCTGAGCTAAACTATAATATTACTACCAACGCAGTATTGTATGCCTATGATTTTAAAAATCAATTTATACTGCCACATTTTGTGTTTGAAGATTATAGTACGCGCGATTACCTCAGAATTAATGCAATGCCCTACAACGATTTTTTTTGGGAGAAAAATGATGAACTAAAGCTTCACGATGAGAATAATAGCAATAAGCAATACTTTAATGATAATAATTCAATCAGTAATAAATCTATTTATTTAAGAAATTCTCCATTAACGGGTAAAAATTCAATTTTTGAAACCCTTTTTACTTATTGGTCTAAAAAAAGGATAGCGATAAGAGATGTAATTGCAGATACGCTTAAAAGAAAATTTGAATTATATAGCGATGGAACAATTAATGAGAATTATTACAACCTGAGCGTTAAAATATTTATGGATGTAAATTCTTACGCCGACTCTACTCAAATAATTACTGCTGCTGTTTTCGATCCTTACGAAACATACTATCATTTTCCGATTGATGATGTTGCTAATTGCTTTATAAATATTTATTTCGATTTATATGAAATTGAAAGACGCAAATTTGAGAAGGAAATTTCTTCACCCGGCATAAGCAAAGCTGAAATACAAAAAAAATATAACGAAATGTCATTGCAGATTTCAAATCAAAAAAACAAATATTTAAATGAAGTGGAGAGGGGGAATAAAAAATCTGAAATGCTGAAATGGAATAAATATGTGTTTGAGAATTTGGGGATTGATAATTTTGAATTGTTTAATCTGTACGGAAATAAGTGATGCATTTGTTTTAATCAATGAATTCCTCTAGGCTCTGCCTCGGGGTTATTCATTCTTTAATATAAAATTAACCCTTATTGGTTATAACACGTGTTATGCTGCGTTAATTTTTTTCAATATCTTTTTTGCTCTATCTTGAGTGCTTTTCTTTCTGCTATCAAGGTATATTTCTGCATTTTTCTTTACAATCTTAATTGAATCCGAATCCAATTTGTCTATAATGCTATAAAATCCTTCTAAAATCCAATCTATCTCGTTTTCAGTTGCTGTTTTTAAAGAATCATCTAGGATTAAAATCACAGTATTTGCAACTTTATCTGATGTAGCACCAATCCGTCCAAGATACAAATGAACTGCTCCAGAGAGACATACTCCGGCATTTTCAGTCAGATATTGTTTAGCAATATTTATGATAGACGCTGATTCTTTAGGATTCAATTTAGCACAATATCCAAACACCTGCATTAGCATCCATCTTGTCTGAGGTTCATTTACACTTAATGCAGGTTTTAATTTACTTAGATTGTTTGCTATCAGCTCAGGTTTTTTCTCTGCCACCTTTTCAATAATCTTTGCTGCTCCGGCTCTAATTCCTTTCGAATCTGTATTTTTTAAATCAAATACAACATATTTCATTGCGCTCTCAAGAATCGACAAATCTCCTTTTAAAACTTTGTCAGCTAAATCCTTTCCAAGAGCAGAAGAAACAGTTCCTTTGTTCGATTTTAATAGTTCAAGTATATCCATAATTTTTTTATATCTTTAGTAATAGTTAAGTAGCTTAATTCAGCATAGCATCAGTTTGCCAACCTCCGATAGATAAATCTATACTTCAAAACAATAAAAACAAAGCAACACTAACAAAGCAGTCAAGCATATTAATTGTAGTTATTTGATTAACTCATATTTTTCATTTCCGCTCGCAATTATTTTGTTGTTTGGTGTTTTAATTAATTTTTGAATTTCATTTATTTCAGAATCTACTTTTTTTAAGTTTTTTTCTAAAATAGGACCGTTAAGATCTATGCAATACAAACTGTTATCAATTAAAATATATAAAAGATTATCAATTAGGCATATATCTTTAAACTTTTTTATTTTGCTTTTTTGACTCTTCACATTATTTCCACCTTTGTCGAAATCTCTATGAGTAGATAAATATCCATTTGATTTGCCTTCAATGATAATATGATCTGATGATCCGTACATACCTGTAGTAGTCGAAAATAAAACAAGCCAATTATCATTTACATCACCCTTTATAATATGTTCATAAGTTCCATTGTTTTTTAATTCTTTTGTTTTTGTATGTTTTGGGTTTGAAGGATTAGATATATCATATTCAAGTAAGTACTTTGGAAAAACAAGATTGTCAACCAGTATGAGTTTGTTGTTTAATAATAATATATCATCAATTGCTTTTCCATAACTAATTTCAATTGGTAACTTCACTTTATTTAATTCAAAATCTTTTTTATCAAGATCAATATAGGTGAAAATCTCTCCTGACTCATTATTAAATCTTTCTGACTTACCTCCAAGATAAATGACCTTATTTTTTGAATTCAAACTGGTTGGTTTAAAATCACCAACAATCTGCTTAACAAGATTCCCTTTAATATCATAGATAGATATTTTGGAATCAATTGTACATATAAACTCATCATTTACGATAATACTTTTGGAATCATTCGAAATAGGAACGCTCCCAATTTCTATTACCTGGTTATTTTCAATCTTGCAAATAAGACTTTTCTTGTTTTGCGGAATGATGAACATTGTATTTAGATTTGTATTTACAATTTGACAACTATTACAAGCTACAATTAAAAAGCTGAATAATACATTTAATAGAAGTAGAGAAGATTTTTTCATTTTTCTTTGAGTTAAGATTTTTTTAATTTATTGCTATCGTTTTGGCGTTGGATAAAGTTGGCGATTTCGAAGCACATAACTGTCTGTTGGTGATGAATTTGATACGAAGTAAGAACTTACACTTTCTATAAAAGTTTATAGATTAATACTAAAACCCTGATACAAATTTACATTTTTATTTTAAACCTAAAATAACATTACATTTGTTGCCATAGGACGAAGCTTAAATGAGTTATGCTGGAGAGTAACTCATCAGGAATAAATCCTCCGACGATGGAATAAATTCATTTTTAAGGATTGGCTTGTGTTAGGCTTTTTTTCTTTATACTCTCTGCAATTATATTAACTATCATTCTTTTTCTTTAATAATTTTCACTATATACTTTCTATAACAATTGTTTTTAGTTTATAAATACGAAAGCTGACTGTTACTGCTACTGTTTTAAAAGCAAAATGCTTTACAAATAATAATAAAACAATTGTTTACCTTAACGTTATACAAAAAATGGTATTTTTGGAGTTTCACCAGAAAGAATATTGATGTAAGAATTTGTTCTGGCATTTCGCCAGAAAGAATATTGACGTAAGAATTTGTTCTGGTGTTTCGCCAGATTAATTTTTTATGATAAAATTTGAAAAGAATACAAGTTTTTTTATTTAATTTCAGGAATCAACTCTTTCTTTATAATTGGTTCCTGAGGAACAGGTGTGTAATTTATTTTGGTTCCATCCCACCACATCGGTTGTGCTGCGTTTTTTGTATCACTTTCGTTAAACATAAAATTATTTAAATTCTTGTCGAATTTCGTATCCATTATTTCAACTGGATTGTTTGGATTTTCGTATCCTTTTCGGGTTGCAACAGCTATCCAGGTAAAAACAACATTTGATTTTCCGTCATTATTTTCAGCTACCGAAAATCCATCTCCCTTGATTTCCTCTATATAAATACTGTTTGACTTTCCTATTGGAGTAACGGTAACAATAATAGGATCCTTATCAGAAATCATGCTTTGGTAATTGGGGTCGAATTTGATCTCTGCTTTCCCATTTACCAATTGTCCTTTTCCTTTCATATATACATCCACCGTCATGGATGTGGCAACATAGGTAGCAAAACGTTGTTCGCTTCCATTATTGTTTAATTGAGTAATCACCTCATTGGTATAAGATTTTCCATCAACATACAAGCTCATTCTATCACCTTTGATGATAGATCCATAAACCTGACCTCTGAACCATGAGCCCATCAGGGAACCAACACCTGCAACACCAATACCTGCAGACGTATTTGATTTTCCACCTCCATTTGCATAGGCTGTTGACCCGTAAACACCGTATTTAATGCCAGCACTCGATTTATATCCCAATGTTCCCCAATACACTCCATTTACATCACCTCCAAAAACACCGCCACACCGAGTATAATCGTCATAATTAAAGCCACCAACAGCAAAGGAATAAACATCGCCATACAAGTTAATTCCAGAAATGGCATTATTAACAGAAGTCGAAGAATAATTCGATCCGTTGTTTTGGCTATCTCTGTCTCTAAAACTCATAATGGTAGCTTGTCCGGTCCCAACTGAAGTTAATTGTTTGCGATAAACAAACAATTGAGATCTGGTAAATATTCCGTAATTTATACTTATGCCGGTTCCGTTGTCCTGAATCAGAGAATTTCCAAGAACAGATCCACCAGTTGTCCATTTTACCATATAATTTGCAGTTCCTGTTCCGGTCACACCAGTAGGAGTTTGCCAAGAAGCCAATCCACTTGCGTCAGAAGTTAAAATTTTACCATTTCCGGGGGTACCCCCGGTTATTTTTAGCTGACCATTTACTTCTAATTTTGCACCGGGAGTTGAAGTACCAATTCCCACATTAGCACCATTATCAAAAATAGTAGAAGTTACCAAAGCAGTTCCATTCCATTTGGATATATAGTTTGCTGTATTTGCTCCAACTTTAGGGTCCAATTCAGTAAAAGAAGTAAGATATCCGGCAAGTGCATGGTTTCCCCAACCATAGGCTGTATTCCAGTTGTTGATATTTGAAGCTGTTATTCCATTGGCCACGTGTGAAGTAGTCATAGCATCTGTTATACCATAACCTGAAACAGTGGTAGGTTTGTTGGTAAGGTTATTAAAGTGGAGTTGAGAATTTCCGCCCGTTTGCATATTTGTTTTGGTATAATAATTTGTTGAAACAGTGCTCCAAACAGGATCAGTTTCTGTATAGGATGTTAAATATCCCTCACTAGCATGATTACCCCAACCATAAGCTGTATTCCAATTGGCAATATTTAAAGCTGGCAGGTTGCTTAAATTATTATAATCTGCGGTTTCGGCTGTTTTTGCATTCAGCGAATAAGGTACCGATAGCAATTGATTTGTTCCTGTGATGGTATAATTGGTTCCTCCAGTTGGGTCGGTTTCTGTTTTAATAAAATAGGGACCGTTTACCCAATTAATTGTAGAAAATCCTGCACCTCCGCCAATTTCAATACCTACCAAACCATTGGCATTGGTTGTTGGGGTTTGGGTTTCGGAATAGACTTCTGTTCCTGTAGCAGAACCTTGCAGTATGCTAATCTTCATCCCTACACTATGTGAAACAACCAAAGCATTGCTACTATTGCGTATTACTGCCTGGTAGCTCATTTTTTGCGGACTTTGCGCCTGGGTAGGTGAAAGGTAAAAGGCAAAAGGTAAAAGTAATATAGCAAGGATCAATCTCAATTGGGTCGTTTTTTTTATCATATTTATTAATTTTATTTTGTTTACATTAATTTTATACATAATTATTACTCATAAATTAACATTTTTTAATGAGTTAGAAAACTCCACTAAAAAGTTAAAAAGCCCGAACAGCACGCACACGGAAAGTGGTGGCCTTAAGGTAGAGGCTCTGGCCGCCAGAGCCGAAGTTCCATACCCACGCGTCGTTGTCATTGTATTCGCTGGAACTCCAATAGTAGACATTAGCAAAACCACCAACCGCAACTTTTTGAGCATATAATAAATTTAGTTCATATTTTGAAGGCAAGTACCAATCGCCATAAGTCACGCCACCAACAGTTACTGAATAATCGGCACAAACTTTTGCTGCAAAATTGCCAGGTTGGTTATCTGCCATTTGGGTAGCTATTATTATAGCTGTATTCATTGCACCTGCATACAATCCGTCTCCGGTTGTACCTGTATATCTATTCCTGGTATTGTACCATTGTATACCTCCACTTTGGTCAGTTGTAGCTGCTATTAATCCGTGTTGCCCTGTGGCATCTAACCAAAATATAATACCACCTTGGTAGTTTTGACCAATAGTAAGAGTTGTTGCTCCTGTTACATTTACCACATAAGGGCTTGCAGTTGTTCCACTTCCTGTTATATTTATATTAGTTCCGGAATTTATTTTGGTCTCGGAGCCATCAGTAGTTGGTTTATTGCTTAAGTCGTTGTAGTTGCCACTGGTTGCAATGGTTGCAAATGTTGGTTTTTCTGTTACATCAGTCCATGATGGAACCCAAGATATTGGGCGATATAAACCTGCATGATTACCCCAGCCATAAGTGGTATTCCAATTGGTAATATTTGTTGCGCTTATTCCATTAGCAGGATGAGCTGTAAAGATAGGGTCTGTTTCTGTAAAACTTGTTAAATATCCAGCAGCAGCATGATTTCCCCAACTATAAGCAGTGTTCCAGTTAGAAATATTTGTAGCACTAATTCCGTTAGCAGGCGATGCTTCAAAGAGGGGATCAGTTTCTGTATAACTAGTCAAGTATCCTGCTGAAGCATGATTACCCCATCCATATGCTGTATTCCAATTGGCAATATTTAAGGTGGGCAGGTTGGTTAAATTATTATAATCTGCGGTTTCAGCAGTTTTGGCATTCAGCGAATAAGGTACCGATAGCAATTGATTTGTTCCTGTGATGGTATAATTGGTTCCTCCAGTTGGGTCGGTTTCTGTTTTAATAAAATAGGGACCGTTTACCCAATTAATTGTAGAAAATCCTGCACCTCCGCCAATTTCAATACCTACCAAACCATTGGCATTGGTTGTTGGGGTTTGGGTTTCGGAATAGACTTCTGTTCCTGTAGCAGAACCTTGCAGTATGCTAATCTTCATCCCTACACTATGTGAAACAACCAAAGCATTGCTACTATTGCGTATTACTGCCTGGTAGCTCATTTTTTGCGGACTTTGCGCCTGGGTAGGTGAAAGGTAAAAGGCAAAAGGTAAAAGTAATATAGCAAGGATCAATCTCAATTGGGTC
>DYDE01000006.1:55042-61783 GCA_020718065.1 Marinifilum sp.
TAAAAGTAATATAGCAAGGATCAATCTCAATTGGGTCGTTTTTTTATTCATGTTTATTAAATTTTATTTGTTTACATTGTTTTAATTAAACCATATATTATTTTAGAAATTTCTGTCGATGCAGATAAAAGCAGTTCATAATCAGATTTCTTTATTTTATTTAATTCAAATGCAAGTACCAGCATGGAGCGAACTTCTCCGCAAGAACCTTTAGCCACATAAAGGAAGTATTTAAACTCATTATTACTTTTTCGCTCAAAACCTTCTGCAATATTGTTCATTATAGAAACAGATGCCCTTTGTATTTGATCTCTGAAACCAAAATCTTTGCTATCACCAAATAAAGCATGTATCTGAATGGTAAGGCCTTTTGCCTTTTGCCATGCAATAATATCCTCAAACCTTTCAATTCCCATAATTCAACACTTTAACTTTCCCCTTTCCCCTTTCTCCTTTCTCCTTTCCCCTTTCTCCTAATTTTTAACAATTTGAAATGTTTTAACTTCTTTGTTGTTGCTGGTTATTTTCAGAAAGTAAGTTGCAGGTATAAGTTTACTCATATCTATGCTTGTTAGGTTGTCTGTAACCTTTTCGCTTTGCAAAAGTTTTCCCTGCATGTCATACAATTGAAATGATAAACCTTTTAACTTTTCACTTTCAACTTTTAACTGTAATAATTCAGTTGCTGGATTTGGATATACCGAAACTGAAAGCTTAATACCATTTGCTTCTTCAATTCCAATTACTACTGAAATTTCAAAAGGTTGTTGTACTCCTTCTGCTACTGAACCATTTGTTCCGGTGTTTGTAGTGTAAAATGTCTGACCGATGGTATAACTCACAGAGCCTCCACTTCCTGTGGCATTACCACCTGTGATTGGAATGCTTTCCTGTGCCTGTAATCCTGCTAAACTTAGTCCTATTAGAATTACAATACTTAAAATAATTTTTTTAGATTTCATTTGTATTTTCTTTTTTTATAATGCTAACAAATGTAATATTTATTTTCAACGTACAAATAACATTGATTACAGTTTTTTGACTATCTGCATACTAATCTCTATAAATAAAAAAATCCCGGCTTCCCGGGATTTTTTTTATAAAATAGGATACGTTTACTCTTTAGGCTTTTCGTGGGTACAAGTCTTGTTGATCTGAGCATCTTTTTTTGAATACTCAGTTTCGTAACCAATTTTTTCAATAGCAGCAACCAGTTTGTCTTTGTTCTGTTTTGCAGGATCATATTGAATGGTAACAATCTTTGTTTCTAAGTCGGCTATAACTGACGTAACACCATCTTCTTTAACCAATTCTTTTTCAATTAGTGCTTTGCCATTCGCACAATGGAAAGCTACTTTTATTTTGATTTCTTCGGCTTTAACTGTTTGTGCATAAGTACTGGTAATAAACAGCACCATAAATGTTAATAAAATGAATCTGATTTTTTTCATAAGTGTGTTTTTTAATTATTATTTTTCAAGGACAAAACTAATTAATATAACAATACAAGCTAAAGAAGATTTGTTAATGATTTGTTAATTTTTTTCATTGTTCTATTGATTAGAAAAGCAAAAATAAAAAAAAGCGACATTTTAAATGCCGCTTTTGAGTTGTGATGAAAAATACTTCTATATTTGTTTTAATTGCCTAATTTAAAATTATCTGGAAATACAGATTTTCATGCTGTTTAATTGATTTTGATCTTTGGTTGTTAGAACATAAACGCCATTTTTAAGTTTTGAAATATCAATAATATCATTATTCAGTTTTTCAATATGTAAACATATTTGACCGATGGCATTATAAATAGATAGTTCTCTCCCTTTTAAATTGCTGACATTCAAATAATCTTTTGCAGGTATTGGAAATACTCCCATATCTTCGTTAATGGGTTTATCAATCGATAAAGTACCATTATTTGAAATACCCTGAATATAACCTAAATCACCTCCGCCTCTGTTTTCTGTCCATATAGCTGCATACATATTAGAACCAACATAAGCAAATCCGTATCTTCCTTTTGCATTGCTCATGGTTGCTGTTGTTGAACTCAATATCATTCTGTTTCCTGGCCAAACAAAGTTCCCATTTACATCAAGCCGGGTAGCATATATTTTATAATCTTTGTCATCTGTTATGAACATAGGGTTGTCTCCACTAAGTAGAAGTTCTCCTTGCTGTGTATCAAGATTGGTTCCTACAGGATATACTTCTTTTCCTAAATCAGTTAGCAATCTCGCTCCTGTAGATTTAAGAAATTTTTGAACATAAACTCCATAAATAGTCTGATTGGGATTGCAGAAAGTGCATACTGACCAAACATAAGGAGAACCTGATGTCTGACAGATAGAAGTATTTACCTGAAAATTATCAGTGGAGCCTATGCTGGTATTGAAATTCGATCCGTTCATACCCCATGGGATGGTACCATCTGGATTTATTCTTTGTAAGAACGAATTAAAACGAGCTCCTGCTGAGCTGTAATATCCAAAATAAGTAGTATCAGCTTCTACAGAAATAGAATAATATCTGGAAGCGGAAGTAGTTTGATTGCATATTTGCAAAGGAGCATATATTGCAGTTCCCATATTATCAAATTGTTGTGCATAAAGTGTAGTATATGGTCCAACCCCTCTTTTTTGATAAACAACAGTGAATTTATTATTAAGGTTTGCAACTACTTGCCCTCTTATAGTCTTGCTCGTACCTACAAGTAAAGAAATGGGTGTTGCCCAGGCTATTGTTCCGCTGGTTGTGATCTTTTGTATTTTGCAGGTGTTGTCTGCATCCTCATTCCATACTACTATAACTTCACCATTTGGAAGTGTTGTAGGATAAGGTGCTAGACCATCACCAAGTACAATGCCATCAGCGCCCCATAACGGTGTACCTGCTTGTGATATTTTATATAAAACAGCTACATTAGGTCCAGAACGTTGATCCTGGCAACCAATAATCAGATTATTTGATGCATCAACACAAACGTTATATACAAAGGTAGCGGTACCTGTTGGTTTATTACTGACCAGCACACCATCAGGTCCTAATAATTTATTTCCTGTTGCATCAAACAATTGAGCTCTCATATCGTAATTACTTCCATTTTGATGATAAAAGGCCACCCAGAGTTTTCCATCTGTAGTTGATACTGATTGCATATCGCCAGTAACAAGCCCTGAAATTTGAAGATTAACTGCAGGGTCAGGATTCCATTGTGCCATAGAAAATAATATATGGCAAAAAATAATAATTGTAAATAATGTTTTTTTCATTTTAATAAATTTAATTTAATAACGATTTATTTGTAAAACCATCTTTGTTTTTTTAATGGTAATTTTTAGCAAAAGAATAGATAAATGATAGATTTACAAAAAAAAGGGGTAGGACAATACTAGGACATTTCTTTTTTTTAATATAATTGCCTGATAGTAAAGAGCTGCAATTTTTATATTATGATAATTAGTACTTCATCAGAAAATCAACAAAACCGGTTTTAGAGTCAAGATTAAGTTTTTTTCGGAGGCGTTGTCTTTTTTTATCAATGGCTGCCGTGGTAATGTTTAGCATTTGGGTGATTTCCTTTGTTGAAAGATTAATTTTCAAATAGGCACAAAGTTTGAGTTCGTTTTCAGTCAAATCAGAAAAATCAGTTTTGAGGTTTTTAAAAAAGTCAGGATGCACTCCTTCAAAATGCAATTTAAATTGAACCCAATCGCTTTCTAATTGGATATTGGAATCGATCTCATTGATCAATTCATTGATCTCTTTGTTCTCAATAAATTCAGGCTTTGATATCCGCTCTTTCAGATTGGTTAGAACTTCATTTTTATTATTTATTAAAATGATAGCAGTTGATAATTCCTGATTTTTATGTTTGATATCATTTTTAAACTTTTCTTCTTCCAATATTCTTATTTCGGCTTCTTTATCAAATTTTTCTTTATAGAATTTCTTTTCTATTTCTTCCCTTTTGTTTTCTTCAAGTAAAAGACGATTTTGGTTTTCCTTTTCTTTTATGGCAAGTTGAGCAATTTCTTTATTCTTTTCTATAAGCAATTGTTTTTGCTTAACCAACCGTATTCTGGTTTTTAATACAAAAAAAAGCAGAACTATTAGTAATAAAGAAAGAATCAGGCCTGTTGTCAGCATAAACTGCAATCTTTTTTGTATGCTTGCTTTCTCAGTGAGCAATTCTATTTTCTCTTCTTTCTTTTCAACCTCATAAACGATCTTTAACTGCTCTATTTTGTTTTTGCTTTCAATATTATAAATGGAATCGTGGTATTCATAAGAGAGTTTAGCATAATTTAATGCACTGTCGGGGCGATTTTTTAATTCAAAAATCTTATATAACTGATAAGTAGCTACAGTTTTCAAATAAAAGATATTCGTTTTACAAGCAAGTTGATAACTGCTATTGGCAAATTTAAAAGCCGAATCAATTAACCCTGCATCTTGATAGTATGATGATAAGGCATTGTAGGTCAAGGAAAGGTTATATAAATAGTTGTTTTCTTTTTGTATTTGAATTGCTTTTAATAAATGTTCTATTGTTAAATTCAAATTACCTTTATTACTTGTTATTTCAGCTATATTTACATGTACCATGGATTCTTCTTCCAACCAATGATATTCTTGAGCCAATGATAAAGCATTTTCTGCATAAATCATGGCAGTGTCGTATTGATTTTTAGCAATATAAATTGCTGATAAATTGTTGAGGTTGTCAAAATAAAACTTTTTATTACCGTTTTTCTTGTTAATATATAATGCCAGACTGATATATTCCTTTCCCTTCTCAAATTCCGAATTTAAAACATAATACTTTCCGATATTATTCAATACCCTGCCCAGACCCTTTTGATCATTGATCTTTTCAGATAAGCGAAGCGATTTATAATAATAAGGCAATGCTTTTTCATTATAACCCATTTCTTCGTATGTTGATCCTATGCTGCAATAGGCATGCGAAAGCATTTTATTCAATTCATTACTTTCATTGTAATTAATTTGTTGTTCTAAAAAAACTGCCAAACTGTCAAAAACAGGCAATGCCAGGTGATGTTCCCCTTGTTCAATATAAAACATCCCTTTATAGGTGAAATAATTTACTATTCCTATTGTATAATTTGCTTTTTTTGCTATACTTCCAGCTTGATTGATTAGTTGGTAACGCAAGTTTAAGTTTGGATTTTGTTTTGCTATAAAATCGAACAGGTAATTAACTTTTAATGTGTCGTTTTTAAAATTATGAAGATTCGATTGAATATTATTTAAAATACTGTCTTTTGCTGTAGCATAAATGTAGCTTATTTTAAAAAAAACAAATAAAACAATAATTGCAGACAGTTTTAAAAATTTCATATTCTGATTGTAATAACAGATGACAAATTTAAAAAAAAATCTAGTAATAAGTTTTAACTATAAAACCATAAGAAGGTGTGAAGTTTTATGCTTTCTTGTTGCTACACATACAGGTGGTTCTCTCTTACAACCTTTTTAATAAGTAGATATTCTAAATATTAAAAATATCAAATATTAATTATTATGAAATATTAAGTATAAATACCCTTTGATTTTAGGATGTTTTTTTTGTATCTTTAAATAATTTATTAATCTAAAAAAATAATTATGAAAGCATTGGATTTTAATTTGCCAAAGGAAATAAAATTTGACTATCAAAAAGGGATAACTTCTTTTAAAGAAAGCAGAGTCTTGATTTTTGATGCCAATTATTTTGGACTTCTTAGACAGAAACTTGTTGAATCACTTGGACGTGAAAAAGCAAGAGAATTTATTTTTAAAATAGATTTTCAGAATGCTTATGAAGAGTTTCTAAATATGAAGCAAAACTACACATTTGATAATGAAATGGAATTATTGGCTTCAGGACCTACTATTCACACATGGAGAGGAATAGTACAGGCAACACCAAAGGAAATTAAATTTGACAGAAGTACCGGTAATTTCTTCTTTTCAGGAATTTGGAAAAATTCTTGGGAAGCAGAACAATACTTAATGTATAATGAAGTTTCTCAGGAAACTGTTTGCTGGTCATTAACCGGTTATGCTTCTGGTTGGACTTCTGCGTTTATGGAATCTAAATGTATAGCTATAGAACCTTGTTGTGTTGGTAAAGGTGATGAACATTGCGAATGGCTTATCAAAGATATTAATAGTTGGGGTGATGAAGCAAATATTTATAAAGAAATATTAAAGGATTTTAATTATTAAAGTTATGGGAAAAATATTATTAAAATATTATCAATATATAATCGTGGAAAAAGGAAGTGAAGGGAAAACAGAGCTTGCTAAATTAACTAAAATTTCTTCAATTATTGCACCTTTGCACCCCGATAGTCCTGAAAATATTGAGCTTTTCAAAGATGCTGTAAAGAAGATTACTGGTAAGATGCCACCTGATTTTTCTGAAACTACTTTATAAATTGCATTGATGATTTGATGCAAATTTGTCAAAAACAGATTAATTCTTTCTATTTGAATTGGAAATCTAAGATGAATTCTCTCACTTTGTTTGCACAAAAGAATTTGTCGAGTTGAGGTTTACTCTACTTTCTATATTTAGCGGAGCAGTTTTCTTAATGAGTGGTTTTATTTCCACTTTGCATGCTATTAAATAATACAATTAATCCATCAGCTAAGGTGTTTCTCCAACCACACCAATCATGTGCACCTTGAAATTCCTGATAATATATTTCATACCCTTTTGATTTTAAAACA
>DYDE01000006.1:61873-62955 GCA_020718065.1 Marinifilum sp.
ATGGGTAACTTAGATGATGATTTGTATTTTTCTGTTAACCAGGGGATACTGTCTGTTACTTTTATTCCCCGCCAATAACTACCAGATTGAGATAGAACATTTCCAAACATATTTGAATAATAATATGCAACAAAACTTGCAGCTAAACCTCCATAGCTCACACCTGCAACTATCGATTTATTCGGATCTTTCGTAATTTTAAAATTCTGGTATGCCCAGGGCATTAATTCCAAAGCAATAAAATCAGCAAATGGTTTATATAACGGAAGCTCCAATTCTCGTCTTTCTTTTGGTTGGTTATCAACCATAATTGCAACACAAGGTGGAATTTTATTGGCTGCTATTAAATTATTTAAGATGGTGGGCAATGGAACTCTTTCCAAATACAATGATTGATCAAATATAACTATGGAAGTGTATGTTTCAGTTTCATTATATCCAAATGGTTTATAAACCATCACACTTCTATAGTTTTTCAATATTTTACTTTGTATGGTATATTCAGTAAGACTTCCTTTCGAAACACCTTGTCTTTCATAAAACCATACCTTTGAAGTATCCATTAAATAATCGAAAGAGTTATAACTATAGGTAGTATCTATTCCAATAGGAATAAGATTAGGGTTGTATTTATCTGTAAGATTGATGGTGACTGAATTATCTGTTATATTGTAACGATAAGAACTAACCCAATCCTTTGGTACCTTGAACGTTCTATACCAAATATCTGTATTTCTGATTTGATTTAGCATCATATCTCCACAACATGTATCATTGTCGAGATTTTTTATATCCAGATGAACTTTGATATTGTTTTTGCTGTTGCGATACAAAAATGTTAATATCAAACTATTGGTATCGATATGTTTTTCAACCATGGGCGTCCCTTTTTTTGAAATACTATCCCAAAATTGCTTAATTCCATTTTCATTTGCACTTTTTAATCTTTCTATTATAGGACTATCGAACAAAGCTGGTTTTACAGTTTTTAAATCGGTCCAATTAGATAATCTTTTTACTAAATCATCACAATTATCTGTTTTTGTAATCGTTTTATTAACTGTTTTATTATTACAGCTGAG
>DYDE01000052.1 GCA_020718065.1 Marinifilum sp.
GAAGAGTTTTTGCGTCTGATTTTAAAATTCTTTTTTCAACAAAATTTTCTTTATTAGTTGCTGAAAATTTGACTTATTAAGGAGAAACTAAATATATGAGTAAGACATGTAAATTTATGACTTTGAAGAGAAAATATATGATTCTGACATGTAAATATACGACCATGACATGTAAATATATGATTGTGACGAGTAAATATACGAGTGTGACATGTAAATATATGATGGTGTCGCCCAAATATAAGATGGCGACATGCAAATATATGAGTGTGACATGTAAATATATGAGTAAGACATGTAAATTTATGACTGTGAAGAGTAAATATATGATTGTGACGAGTAAATATACGAGTGTGACATGTAAATATATGACTGTGACATGTAAATATATGACCATGACATGTAAATATATGTTGGTGACGAGTAAATATATGTCCGTGACATGTAAATATATGACTCTGACATGTAAATATATGATGGTGACGAGTAAATATATGTCCGTGACATGTAAATATACGAATGTGACATGTAAATATATGACCTAACAAGTTAACGAGTTGACGAGTAAACAAGTTGACGGTTAGGTGGGTTAAATTTTCGGGAATTTCATTCTGCAAAAAGTCCAACTTGTCGGAAAAAGATTTTCTTTGTATAAATGTTGTTGTTATTTTACATCATAGTTTGTTTATGCAATTTTGTAGCAAATTGTTGATTTTAATTTTTGGGTGTTTTGGTGTAATGGTGGCTTTTGAGAGGTAGCCACCAAAGCACTAAAACTTTAAATGTGTTAAACATCTTTTAAAGTTTTAGGGATTTTTGTTAATGAGTAAACGGGTTGACGAGTAAACAAGTTGACAAGTTAACGAGTTAACAAGTTGACAGGTTGACGAGTTGACAGGTTAGATTTTAGGGAAATTTATTCTGCTAATAGTCCAACTTATCGGAAAAATGTTTTTTTTGTTTAAATATTGTTGTTATTTTATATTATTGTTTGTTTTAAAAGTGTTAGCTATGAAACTAAAAATTGCTCTTATCTTAATTTGCTTATCGGTATTGTATATTATTGCCTGTCATTCTGAAAAGAAAAAGGTGGTTGAAAATAAGATAACATATAATAGTCCCAGAGGAGCAATAGAGTTAGATGAAAATTTCTTTGTTGATTCTACAGAAATCAGAAATCATGATTATTTTGAATATTTGTTTTGGACTAAAAGAATATTTGGAGTGAGTTCTGCAATTTACAAGGCAGCATTACCAGATTCAAATGTATGGAATGATTTTCCTGGATTTTATTTTGACAAGGATTATTTATGGTTCTGTAGTGATCATCCTGTTGTCGGGATTACCTATCAGCAAGCGATAAATTATTCAAAATGGCGTTCCGATAGGGTGCTGCAAGTTTTATTGGTTGAGAAAAAATTGCTTACATGGAATGATAAAGAAGACTCTACCAATTACTTTACCATAGAAAAATATTATGAAGGGAAATATTTAGGTATAAAGCCAGATCTTAATATTCTTTATCCTGAATATTCGTTGCCAACTGTTGACGAATGGAACTATATTGTTTCTAAAACGGATGCGTTTAACAAGAATGATGTTTATTTTAATATGAAAAAGTTGGATAATGGGGAGGTTGAATACGAAATTAAAGCTTCAGATAGTGAAAAACCAAAAGAGGGTAAGGATATGATATATACTGTAGTGGTAAATAATGATCCGAAAAGCAAAGTAATATATCATTTGTATGATAATGTTAGTGAAATTTCAAAGGATAGGGGTATTGCTTTGGGTGGTAACTGGAATTTAAGTAATAAAGGTATTTATGGGAATATTATTTCGAGCTTTGATAATGTAAATTCATGGACCGGTTTTAGAAATGTATGTAGGTGGAAGAAATATAAAAAATAATTTATCGTATCGCAATGTTTGTTTTATACTTTGAATGAGTTGACGAGAAAACAAGTTGACGGGTTGGTGGTTTAATGAGTTGACAGGTTAATTTTAGGGGATTTTACTTTGCAAATTGTGCATTTTTTTGTATCACAAAGTTACACAAAGGATAGCACAAAGTAACACAAAGAAAATAAAACCCTTTTGAGTCCTTTGTGGCCTACCCTGCGAGGATATGAGATGATAAGTTTGGTTCTAATTTAGGTAAGTTTTTTTAATTGAACAGTTGGATGTTGAATATGAATAATAAAAGTGAATAGCATAATATTTCGCCCTTACAGGGCTTGAGTTATTGATAGTTGACATACACAGGGCTATGCCCTGTGCTAATGATTATGCCCTTTCAGGGCAAAAAAAATAAGGACTTTGATTAATTAATTATTGTTTGTCTTTTTGGTTAATGATCTAAAATAAAAAATTAATAAATACGTTATATAAATAATTATTAATATAGTATAATCTTAAAAAACAAACAAAAGTATGAAAAGAATAGCAATTTTATTATTATCAATTTTTCTTTTGTCATTTACGACCATTGAAACTAAAAAACATTATTACAGCAATGGTAAATTAAAAGATCAGGTGGAGATAAATAATGGTATGTTTAATGGAAAATATACTGCCTGGTATAATAACGGACAAAAGAAAGCTGAAGGTTGCTTTAAAAATAATCAGCGGGTTGGAAAATGGACCGTTTATGACAGTCTGGGCAATCTGAGAATGGAAAGGGAATATGAAAACAACTTTACTTTTAAAAACATTGCTGCCAAAAATGAAAAAGGAGAAAACATTAGCCTGCCCGAGAAAGTGAATTATGAACTGAAAAGAAACAAGGAAGGCTATTTTGAATACCCCGAAACAGAGGAAAAACATATCACCTATTCTGTGAGAAACTGGCGAACCATTAAAAACAATACTTCAAACAGCCTCTTGTTTGAAAAGAACAAGGTTTTTGAAATTATCAGGAAAAGCATTAATGAAACCAATAACCCCGTAGCTTATACCACCTGTGATTTTACTAAATTTTATAATGCTGATTCTGTTAAAAACAATATCAACAAAAAGAATATGGAGGTAGTAAAGTATAAAATAAGTGAAATAATGTTTTTTAATTCCAGTTGGCAGTTATCGGAAACAAGGATTATTGGAATTTGTCCTGTGGTTAAAGATAAGACCAGTGGAAATGAATCGGAACTTTTCTGGATATATTATCCGGAATTTAGAGGCATTCTTGCAACTGAAAAAGTAACATTAAAAGGTGAAACGTTTCTTACCAATCTGGAAAATGTATTCTATTTCAGGTATTTTAACAGCACTATATATAAAGAAGAAAACAAATACGACAGGGCAATATCGGATATTTATCGCGGAGGCCAAATTATAGAAGTTGCAGAAAAAACAGAAATGGATATGTTCGATGCCGAGCATGATATCTGGATAAGCCTCACAGAAAAGAAATAAATTCCTGCTGATTTTTTTACCACAAAGTTTCACGAAGGAAGGCACAAAGTCACACAAAGAAAATCTATATTCTTCTTGCTTTGTGCTTTATTTTTTTATAAACCAAAGAAATTTTACTCTCCAAATATTCCAACTTGTCGGAAAAAGATTTACTTTAGATTTGAGTTGTTGTTACTTTGCTTTATACTTTTATTTAAAACTTGTAAATCATGAAAACCAAACTTTTAATTATTATATGGGTAGTATTCCCGCTTTTTGTTTTTTCGCAAGTAAATCCTAAAGAATTTCAATGGGAAGGGGAAAAAAATTACAGAAATAATTTTGATGTTTCCTATTTAAAAGATCAAAATTATATATTGTATTATTTGATGGATAATTATATAAAGATTACTTCAAATATAAAAGGCATTTACCCATATAAAGTTGAATTTGAAAATGGAGAGGTAAAAAAGATATCTGATGATGTTTATTGCGTAGTACCTAATAAAATTGGCAGATTCAATTTAATAATTAATGAGGAAGAATCATCATATAAAGTTATCGAATTACCTGCGGACAAAATAGAATTTAAATTTTCAGCATCAACAAGCCCTTTTCCTGATTGTGTTTCACTTGATGAAATATTAAAATCAAATAATATAATAGCATCCTTTAATAATAAAAATTTCAAATTCGGATTTCAACAGATTCACTGGAAAGATGATCGGTTTTATTATAGCCTAACATCATGTAATGATATTGATTCTTTAAAAGATTCCGTAAAAATTTTTTTTGCTAAGAACATTGAAATAAATAGTGAAATCCAAATTGAAGGTATTAAAATTTTTAATCCAACAAATTTTTTACCCGAATTGAAAATAAAAGTAGTTAGTAATTATCTGGATGAATTAATTCAAAGAACTTTAAAATTATCTCCTGAAACAAATGACCTTAATTTGCTTAATGATGACTTAAGAATCAAAATTATTGGTTGTCCTCAAAGCGAAATGACCAATATCGTTAATGATATTGCCAATGAACTTAATAAACTCCTTGAAACTATTCAGGTAAAAATTGTTGACAATCAACCCTCATTAACTATTAGAATTGATACTTTTAAATATAAATCTAAAGAGAGACCTCTAATGGATTCATTATTAAAAGCTCAAGGTTATAAAAATTTTAAATATAGCGGGTATGTTAAAGAAGTTAAAAACGAATTCTTTCCTTTTTGTAAAAGGTTCATTATGTATTATGAAAATATTTGCAGTTGTAATAATTCAAAAGGTGTTAGTGATGAAATTAATTATATAAACAAATATGCTATAAAGAGAATGATAGTAGGTTTGCTCACCAATTTTGCTGTTAATAATATAAATGGATCATATTTTAATAATGAAAGGTGGGCTGGTGAATTATCAGATTACGACAAGCAAATGCTTAAAACACTATACTCCAAAGGTGGCGAAGAAAAAATTCTGTCAATTTTAAATGAAGGAAAAGTAGAAAAACAAAAATTACCAGTATATATATTATTATTGGTTCTTACCATTATACTACTTTTCGTTTTCTCGGAAATTTATAATTATTACAACATAGGTAATTTTATTGGTAAGGTAAGAGTAAAAATTATAAAACGAATAATAGAATCTGTATTGGTAGCTCAGATACCCATTGTCGCTTTTCATATTTTAGAAATGATAAACAATGGAACAAAAAGTTTGTTCCACGAAGTGCTTTTTTTGGAAAGCATGTTAATCCCCTTTACTGTATTGTCAGGAGTATTTCTGTTGTTCCTTGACAAGCTGCTTGAAAAGGTAAAAGTGCTTTGGTTTAATACTATTCTTAATTTGGTAATGTCTTTCTTTTGTATTGCGCTTGCTTATCAAACCATGTATTTTTTTATCACCCCTGAGTTTATTAAACTTTCTGTTGTGGGATGGGAGATATTATTAATTCCGCTATTGATAACGCTCTATCGCTTGTATGCCCGTTTTCAAACAAATAAAATTTCGGGTTTGTTGCAGGAGAAGGAATTAGAATTGAGCAAACAAAAGGAACTGAAGTTTAAATCGGACCTCAATGCTTTGCAGGCAAGGATTAATCCACATTTTTTGTATAATGCACTTAATTCGCTGGCTTCATTAACGCATATAGATTCGGACAGAACAGAGAAAATGGCGCTTTCATTGTCTAAATTGTTCCGATATAACATCAACAAAACGGAGGAGCATTTTGCCAGTCTGAAAGATGAGATTGAAATGGCAGAGATATACCTGCAGATTGAGAAGAACCGATTTGAAGAAAAGCTAAACTATAGCATAGAAATAGAAGAAACTTTGAATGATTTTGTAATTCCTAAATTTATATTGCAACCTCTTGCGGAAAATGCAGTGAAACATGGTATTTCGAAAATTGTTGGAAAGGGCATCATCCGAATCAACATCTTTGAACAGGCACAAAAGGTAATGATCGAAATATATGACAATGGTCCTGATTTCCCCGGTGGATTGATCTCTGGTTATGGATTGCAAAATACGTATGAGAAACTAAAACTGCTGTATAAAAAACCATTTGATATTGCTTTTATAAATACACCAGAAAAGAAATTGGTGATAGCATTAACGAAATAATTATTAAAGGTTAAATGGTTATATGGCTAAATGGTTGCGATTAATACATATTTAATTCTTAACAATTTAACAATAAAACAATTTGTCAATATTTTCAATGAAACAAGAAATTAACATTTACTAAATAAAGCATCAATGAAAACAAGAATCTTAATCATTATATGGATATTATTGCCAATCATTGGGTTTTCGCAAATAAACATTGAGAATGGAAAATGGATACCAGCATATATGTTCCAAAATATGTATCAGGTCTCCATGTTAAATAGTGAGGCTTCCCAATCACTTTATTATTTAATGAATAATTACATTAAAATAAGTCCTATCATAAAAGACAGAAAACCATATAATGTTGAATTTGAAAATGGGGAGATCAAAAAGATCTCTGATAGTGTCTTTTGTATTGTTCCAAACAAATTATCCACAAAAGAAAATTCCAGGTATAAAATAACAATAAATGGGACAAAGGATTTTTTTTATGTATTTAAAATACTTCCTGAAAAGCTTGATGTTAAATTTTCTGCCAGCACAAGTCCTTTTACCGATTGTATAACATTGAATGAGTTAAATAAATCAGACAAGATCGAAGTTAGCTATAATGATAAGAGATTTCTTATTAATAGTTTTTATTTACAATTTGTCGGGGAAAAAAGTTATTCTTCTTTCATGGAAGGCAATAATGGTGACACCATTGATAAAGAAACAAGAAATAAACTGAAAGAAAATATAATTGTTGGTAGTAAGATTGATTTAAACGTATGGATTAACCTTTATGATTCTTTAATAAGATTATCATCAAATGATTTGAAAGTTGTTGATAGTTATGAAAATGAATTTATCAGGAGGACAATCAAATTTTCACCTTTCAAAAATGACCTGAAACTGATGAAAAATGACCTCCGGATAAAAATAATAGGTCAACCCCGAAAAGAGGTCATACAAGCAATCAAAGATTTTGCCGAAGAATTAAATGATATCCTTGAAACCATACAGGTTAAAATTGTGGACCATCAACCATCTATTACTTTATTTTTTGATTCAATTAATAAATCGGATTATAAAAGATTTGATTTTGAACCAAACGACACACTGATAAAAAGCAGTAATTATAAAAGAATAATAATAAATTATTTAAAAGGAATATCTGATAAAAACAAATATTTCCCTTTTTATAACAGACTTTTGCAGAATATCGAAAAAAGTTTTTATACAGATAAGCACAAACATATGGATATTGATTATCCAAATTACGATTCGATATTGCCTGCTGCTGGTTATAAGTACCTGGCAGAAACTTATACTTATTTAAAGGAAAAAAAAGATAATTTGTATCCTTTCAATAAAACTTTAATCATATATTATCCTCCCGGGTATTTTGGAAATGATGATACCGATTCTGGGAATAAACATTTAAAATATTATTTAAGAAGGGCTATAATAGGATTGCTTGCAGATTTCAAAGAAAATGAAGTCTATAATTCAATTTTTTGTAAGAACAGTAATTATGGAACTTTTAATTCAAATTTATCTTCGTATGACAAATATTTACTAAAAACCCTTTACTCCAAGGGAGGCGAAGAAAAAATAAAAACCATCATCAACAATGATTATAACCAGGAGGTAAAAAAACCGGCCTTTATGTTAATACTGGTTTTAACAATCTGTATGCTATTTGTTTTTTCTGAGATTTACAACTACTACAACATAAGCAATTTTATTGGCAAAGTAAGGTTTGAGATGATCAAAAGGATCATCGAATCGGTTTTGTTTATCCAGGTATCTATCATGGCTTATCTTATTATACAATTGGCTACAAATGGAGGTGTGGGTTTGTTTAAGGAAATTCCTTCCCTGGAACTGAAATTAAGTGTATTGGCAATCCTTTCAGGTTTATTCCTTATATTAATCGATATGCTGCTCAAAAAGATCAAAATAGGCTGGTTAAGCACAATAGTAAACTTGATTTTGTCATTCACAGCCATTGCCCTCGCCTACCAATTGCTGTATTTTTATAAAACCCCGGAAATTATAAAACTCTCTGTCATTGATTGGCAGATATTAATGGTTCCTTTGTTAATATCGTTGTATAGGTTATATGCCGGTTTTCAGACGAAAAAGATTTCCGGCTTATTGCAGGAGAAAGAATTGGAACTTAGCAAACAAAAGGAACTGAAGTTTAAATCGGACCTCAATGCTTTGCAGGCAAGGATTAATCCACATTTTTTGTATAATGCACTTAATTCGCTGGCTTCATTAACGCATATAGATTCGGACAGAACTGAGAAAATGGCACTTTCCTTATCTAAATTGTTCAGGTATAATATAAATAAAACGGAAGAACATTATGCAACGCTGAAAGATGAGATAGAAATGGCAGAGATATATCTGCAGATTGAGAAGAACCGATTTGAAGACAAACTAAATTATAGCATAGACATACAGGAGCAATTAAGTGAATTTATAATACCAAGATTTATATTGCAACCACTTGCAGAAAATGCAGTGAAACATGGTATTTCGAAAATTGTTGGTAAGGGGATCATCCGAATTAACATCTTTGAGGAAGTGCAAAAGGTAATAATTGAAATATATGACAATGGTCCTGATTTTCCCGGTGGATTGATCTCT
This sequence comes from Marinifilum sp., assembly GCA_020718065.1. GTDB lineage: Bacteria > Bacteroidota > Bacteroidia > Bacteroidales > CG2-30-32-10 > CG2-30-32-10. The sequence goes on from DYDE01000052.1 coordinate 8,655, forward strand.
GGTTATGGATTGCAAAATACGTATGAGAAACTTAAACTGCTATATAAAAAACCATTTGATATTGCGTTTATCAATGCTCCTGAAAAGAAATTAGTGATAACTTTGACAAAATAATAAATGAAACCTTGGTGAACCTTAGTGCCATTGTGACTTAGTGGCGGAAAAATCTTGCCACAAAGACTGTAAGACACAAAGAAAATGCGATTATAAAAGCAAAACAATATAAAAGCAAAATATGAAACAACCCTGGCGCACACTGATTATTGATGATGAAAAACTAGCAAGAGAACGTCTTAAACGATTGCTTGGTGATTTTAAAACCTATTTCGATGTTGTTGGTGAAGCCACCAATGGAGATGAGGCTTTTGAGATGATAGAACAAATCAAACCAGATATTATTTTTCTGGACATACAAATGCCTGGTAAAAATGTGTTTAGCATGCTGGCAGAAATAAAACACAAACCCTTTGTAATATTCTGCACTGCATTTGACCATTATGCCCTTGAGGCATTTAATACTTATTCGGTTGATTATTTGCTTAAACCTGTGGAAACCGATAGACTTAACCTAACTATTCGCAAGATAGAGAAAATTACCAATACCAATAATGAAGAATTATATAAAAATATTGATAAGATAAGTGTTCATACACCAAAACCTACCTCTATTGCTCACAAAGTGGGTAACAAGATCATCCCTGTTAAACTGGAAGAAATTGTTTATTTTGTTGCAAGCGAAAAATATGTGAACTTCTACAACCAAAATGGGGAGAAATATATCACCGACCAAACCCTGCAATTGCTTTCGCAAAAGCTAAAAGAAGATTTTCTTCGTATTTCTAAATCGGTGCTTATCAACCGGCATTATGTGAAAGAAATTCATAAATACTTTAAAGGTAAATATATGTTTATTATGAACGACATCCACCAAACCAAACACATCAGCGGAGGGATATATAATGGGGATATTAAAGAGTTTTTTGAGTTGTAGCAGGTGTGTATTTGAAAAATCAGAAAATTGTTTATATGAAAAAAGGAATCGTTTTATTATCAGAAGGAATATTTGTAATATAATTTTGTTTTGAGTTGATGGAGTTCTAATAAAATCTGCATTATTACAAAGAAAAAGACCTGTATAGTTTTGAAACGATACAGGTCTTTTTTGTGCATTTTAAATATCAAATAATTATTTGTTTGCTTCAACCACTTCTACCCATTTGCCTGCTATTTTTGAATTGATAGAAGCATCGTACATTGCTTCGCAATATAGCATTGGCAGATAGTATTTTCCGATGTAGCTTGCGTTAAGCATAAAAGTATAGGTTTTGCTTTCGTTGGCATTAATATTAAAGTAAGTATAAACCCTGTCGTCACGAATATCCTGATAAGTTGGGGTTGAAGAATAAATAGGTGTTTCCATGCCATCCATTCTTGCATTGTGTATTTCCCAACCTGAAGGGAATATTTGTGTTAAAGCCATTTCTTTATAGTTACCTCTGCTTCCGGGGTTAATTATTTTAACCTCAGCAATAAAATCGGTACCCTGATCAATTTTTGTTGGGTCTAATGTTTGACCTTTAAGTGTTTTATAAGTTATGCTCATTTTTAAATTGCTCTCAGAAGTTGATTCTGCTCCTGCTTCAGGAACACCTTCTAAAATAATACGTGCATAAATAATGCCATTGGTAAGGTTCTTTAATTCTATTTTCCCATCATTGACAGTATTTATTTTCATATCAACCTGACTCAAGGCTGTTTTTGTATTCTCTGTTATATAACTTCCGTTATTTAATTTATAAGAATATTTCAGCTCTTTTGAAGTCCCTGAATTGCCAACAAATTTTGAAATTCCCAATAAGCAATAAGCAGTTGTTTGAGTACTCATCCATTGATTGCTGCTTAATGATGCTGAAACTATTTTCATAACAGGAATGGCTTGTGATTTCATGTTCATTAAACTTAATGCTTCTAAGATCATAGCTTCGTCTCTTTCGGAAGAACCATATGTATAAGATAGTTCACTATATTTAACAACAGTGGTGCCAATGTTTTTAATAATATTCATGGCAACTTCGGATTGTCCTGCAAGTTGGTAAGCAGCAGCTAAGCGCCATTTAGACTGGATTGACAAATTTCTTTTTTCACGCAGATTGTTCATAGCTCCCAGTTCTGGTGCCTTTGCAAGAGCGAGGGTATATAAACGATAAGCCTGAACAAGTTCATTGTCCCAGTATATATTACTTAAAGAAGTCCAGCTTAATGCTTTATTTTTCTGGTATTTTTTCCAGTTTTCAATTAAACCATAAGGCAAAGTATATCCTTTCTTTTCAGCTTCAAGTAAGAAATGTCCGGCATAATTGGTACCCCATTCGTCAGCCTGATAATTACCGGGCCAGTAGGACAATCCTCCACCAGAAACCTGGAAAGATTTCAATCTTAAAATACCAGCTTTAATGTTGGTTTCAATTTTGTTTTTAAGTTCAGTTGAAACATTCATTAAATCGCTCAGGTATAATTGAGGGAAAACAGAAGAAGTAGTTTGTTCGATACATCCATGAGGATAATCAATTAAATATCTCAAGCGTTCACCCAAATTGATCGGAGGAATTGAAGAAACTTCTATTGTTCCTTTGTTGGTACCAAGCATACCTATAGGAACATAAGAAGTGTTCCATGTTTTATTAGGTTCAATAACTGCTTCAATAACCTTAGAGATTTTTGGATTTGGATTTCTTACATCAATTTCGATGTCATATTTTGCTATTTGGTTTCCACTCTTGGCAATAATGCTAACTTTACCAACACCAATAGAAGATTTAACTTTCAAATCAAAGTTCACCATTTCGTCTCCAACTTGTTTGAATGATACAGATTTCTTAGAGGAACCAACAATGGTAAACATATTATTGGTAGTGATTTCAACAGAAACTTTCTTTACAAAATTTTCCATGGCAAAAACATCAACAGGAAGTTTAACGGTTTCCCCAGGACCAACAACCCTTGGTAATGTACCTAAGATCATTAGTGGTTTTCTAACAGGAGTTGTTTTATCAGTTGAACCATAAGCACCTTTATAACCAGCAATCACCATGGTTCTGACAGAGCCAACATATTGCGGCATAGAAATTTTATGATTTTTAGTTTTCCCTTTTTTCAGTGTAAAAGGTCCAATAAACCTTACCATAGGTTTAAAACGATTTGCTTTTGTGCCATCTTTTGAACCACCATCATCACCACCACCAATACTTAAAATTCTTTCGAGTTTGCCACCATATGCTCCCATCACATAATCGAACATATCCCATGTTTTAACACCCAATGCTTCCCTTGCATAAAAATAATTCCAAGGATCAGGAGTTTTAAAATGTGTAAGATCGAGCAATCCTTCATCCACTATAGCAATTGTATAAACCATTTCTTTACCATTCTCTTCTTTAACACTGATATTTGCTGTTTCTTCTGGTTTTAAAACATTTGGCATAGTGAGTACAGGACGCAAATGTGTCATAGGGTCTTCAACCTTTACCGGTAAAATTCCATAAAGCCTGATAGGTAAATCATTTTCTGTTTGAGAATGAGGCTGCAATAAAGTAACATTTACATATACATTGGGAGCCATTTCAGAAGTAACTGGGAATGAAAAAACAGTCTCTCCTTTATTAACTTCTTTCCAATAAGATTTAAGTATTTTAGATCCGGTTTCAATACATATCAATGCGCGTCCTTTTCCTGAACTTGGGATAGTGACTTTAACATCTTCTCCAACGGTATATTTATCTTTGTCCAGAGTAAATGTAAGCATTGTAGCAGCAGCATTTTTTTCGGTTGATTGACGTGATGCCCAACCTGGCCAATCAATGTACATAACTTTACCAGTTGCGTGACCACTTTTTTGATCAATTACCCGAACCAAATATCTTCCCCAATCAGGATAGTTTATACGTAAAGTAAACTTTCCTTTTCCGTTAGATATTTTAACTATTTCTTTTTGAATTGGTTTGTTATAATATTCACTCTCATAACTGGAAAAATTTTCATATGAATTATCCCACCACCATTTCCAGGAAACTTTATAAACTTCTACTTTAACCTCATTAGAAGATAATGAAACTCCATCTGCACTAACATTGGCTATCTTGATTACATTATTGGTATCTGTAAATAACATACCTGAATATTTATCACCTTCAGGAACCTGAATTCCAACAAAAGAACTGTAAGGATAATAAGGCATAGAGAAATTGTCTGAACTAAAAGCACCACTTTCTTCGAAAACCCTGACAACAAAATTTGCATTAAGAACTCCGGGAGCTGCATTTTCTACCTGTATGTCTGGTAATACATCAGCATTACCATTTTCATCGGTAGCTGAATTGAAAATAACTTTGTTTTCGGAACTGAACTTTCGTGTAGGGTCATCAAATATATATTTATCATAATTTTTAAAGAAAGTATTTGATGAAGTTAAGGTAACCATTACATTTGCTCTTAAGTTTTTGCCAACAGCACCGTGCAACCATTTTACTGATAGTAAACCAGCTTTATCACTTTGTTCTTTGGTTAACTTATCAGCTCCGAAATCAAGATTTATTTTGAGTCGGTTTGGCATTATTGTTTCTATTTTTATTGTTTTGCTAAATGTAGAACTTCCAACCCTGATATTTAATGTCCAGTTCCCAGTTGGATCATTTGGATTAGTTGCTGTGCTGAAGTTATAGAAACCACCTTCAGATGAAGATTTGATAATTTTTTTTGCAATCTGACCTTTGGGGTCAATCAACTCCATTTGAACAGGGTGGTTTGGAGGCAATAAATTTTGTTTGTCTTCCAAAATGAACATAAGATGTAATGAATCGCCAGGTCGCCATACACCTCTCTCAGTATATATGAATCCTTTTAACCCTTTGTCACTGGACTCACCTGAAACATCAAATAAACTAAGTGATAATGAAGAGCCGTCATCTAATTTGAGATAACCTCTCTGATCCTTTTTCTTAGCAATAAGAAGAAATGGTTTTTTATCCATCTTAAGTGTTGCCATTCCATCTCCATTTGTTTCACCTTTAATGATAAGCTGCTGTTGATAGTCATAAATTTCCAAATCCACACCAGAAATAGGTTTTGTATCAATCAGGTTAGTAACAACAAATGTCATATTGCCATCGGAACCCTTTTTAGCAATTAAACCCAAATCAGAAGCCAAAAAGTTTTTACTAATATTTCTTGTTTTATTGTAATAAGAAGATTTACATGGATCATCTCTTTCATTCCAATTATAACCGCCATCATAACTATAATCATCATAATAATAATCGTCATAGTAATAATCGGTATATTCAGTTGCATCGTCGTTGATATCAGACTCAACTTCTTCCATATCTGCATCCGTATTATCTTCATCAGAACCCAGACATTGATAAGTGGAATATTGTTTTTTAAAACCAATTGTTATTTTATAAATAGCACCTGGTTCTGTTTTAATCAATTCGGAAAGATCGAGAAAAAAGCGATTCCAGTTGCCATATTCAATGGTTGTTTCACTCGTTAGCGCTACTTTTTTCTTGTAAACAGTTTTCGCAACCCTGCTTAGTTCTCTCTCTCCTTCAAGATTATTGATCTGAAGAAATTGAGCAATATTGTTTTCAAATATTTTAGTGATTTTTACATCAACAGCTTTGAGGTTCACTGCTTCAAAAGGAAAAACAAGACCATTTGAGTTTGGCATAATCACGCCACTGCTAACCAATCGAACAGCAGGTTTGAGTTCTTCAAATTTAATAACTTTTGAAATACTGGTATTTAGATCTTTTCCTGTATTGTCTTTTATTGTTGGTTCAGCAGTTAGATTATATTCGCCTGTTTTTTTAGTTGCAGAATAAACCCTGATCTCATTGTCTTCAATCACATAATTGAGATCCATCAATGTCCCAATTTTAATCAAACCATTAAGGTCTTGCATTTCCTGCAAAAGATCAGAAAATTGTAATAAAACATATTGTTCTGGTTGATAATTAACTTTTAAGTTAGTTAATTTAAATTCATTAATAGCAGGAACTTCAATCGTTGAACTACCTCCTAAATCAATATCCAATGGTTTTCCAGTCCATTCTAATTTTATTTCACCAGTACTGTTTTTCCTGATAATACTATCGGTTTGGAATTTATGAGTTTTGCGGTCTAGTTCATGTATCCATTTAATTTTTAAATTGCTACTATTATATGATGCACTCAGGAGCTTTTCAACATCTTTGCTATCGGCAACATCAGCTGTTGTTAATGTTCCAAGCAATTTATATGAGTTTTTATCACTAGGTTTTAAATTGTCAACCACAACATTAAAATTCTGAGCCATTGTTTCAAACTGAAATTTAAATACTTCAAGGTCTGATGGGACTGTCATAAGTTTTTCCAAATAGAACTTAACCGTATATTTTTTATTTGAAGGTAATTTCTCCGCTGGTTTAAATTCAATTGTTCTGGAATCTCTCCAGATTGTTGTTCCTTTAATAGCAGGACTAAATTTAAACAAAGAAGCATCAACCGGCTTCCCAATATCTTCCTGATTTGCAAAATCGGTAGCGAGTTTTATTTTAATTGTTGATTCAGATGAAATTAAACCCGAAGTATATGCAGAAATATACTTAGCAAAAGCAGGATTAATTTTTAGTATTTCGTGCTTACTTTTATTTCTGATTATAAAGAACACGATTGCTATAATGCCTATGGCAGCAATAATTCCGGTAATGATTTTTGCATTTCTTTTCACAGCTAGATGTTTTAAGAATTAATAAATTTAAATGAAAATTCGATGGATTGGAAGAATTATACCAACAAACCTACATATTATTTTTATAATATACAAATTACTGTTCGTAATTATTTTTTATGAAAAATCCAATAATGTTATGTTTAAATAGTATTTCATTTAAAAGCTATAAATATTAACTTTGCTAAATAATTTACTAATTTATATAATAAAATGAAAAATATATTAATTGTTCTTCTATTCCCGATCCTCTTTATATCTTTCACTGTAAGACAAACAGTTGCCAATCAAAATATAAAAAAGAAGCCTAAAAACATAATTCTTTTTATCGGTGACGGGATGGGATATAACCAGATAAAAGCTTGTGATTATTATTATGATGAAGTGCAGCCTTATGAAAAATGGGAAAATCAGTTTTGGGTAAGCACTTATCCTTTTGGATCATCATATAACTCAGATTCTGTCTGGACATTTTATAATTATGTTAAAACCCGTTATACAGATTCAGCACCAGCAGCAACTGCAATGGCAACTGGTACAAAAACATATGATGATGTAATTGGATTGGATTATAACTATTATAGAGTCGAAAACTTATGCGAGTTAGCAAAAAAGTTTAATAAAAGTACGGGGGTTATCACCTCTGTTCCTATTCCACATGCGACTCCTGCTGGTTTTTTGACACATGTTGTTAATAGAAATTATTTCCATTCAATAATTGCACAAATGATTATTGAAAGTAAAGCTGATGTGATAATGGGTTGTGGAAATCCAGATTGGGACAATAATGGAACCCCAAAAACAAAAGAATCTGATAAATATTTTTATCCCAGTATTTGGAAAGAAATAAAAGCTGGCAATATTGAAATGACTGATGAGACTGGTATTAAAAGAAATATTGAGAGCTGCGATGGTGACAATATCCCTGATAAATGGTTTTTATGTGAACGTTTATCCACATTTGATAGTATTGCTAAGGGTTTGTTTATACCTAAAAGATTACTTGGTGTTCCACAAGTGTATGAAACGCTCCAATATGAAAGAAATAAAATTGATAAGGAAGCAAATCCTTACGATAGTCCATTTATTTCCAGTGTCCCTTCTTTATCAACAATGTTAAATGCCGGATTAAATGTTTTGAAAAAGAACAATAATGGTTTCTTTCTGATGGTTGAAGGTGGTGCAATAGATTGGGCTTGTCATGATGCAAATTCTATTCACATGATTGAAGAAGTTAATGAATTTAACAAAGCCGTATCTTCTGCTATTGATTGGGTAAATATATATAGTAATTGGGAAGAAACAATAATCATCGTTGTTGCAGATCATGAAACTGGTTATCTGACAGGAAAAAACATTAATGATAAAAATTATAAAACAGAAAAACTGCAATTAGAAAACAATGGCAAGATGAAAATGCCAGGTATGCAATTTAATAATATGAAAGATAAGGATTATTATGGTCACTCAAATTCATTGGTGCCAATATTTGTAAAAGGAAATGGAAGTATGGTGTTTACCAAGTATATGGATGAAACTGATTTAGTAAGAGGTAAATATATCCAAAACAATGAAATAGGTTTAGCAATTAAAGAATTAATAAAAACAATAGACATTAAATAAAATTTATAAATTTGTCGGGGTTTATTAAAAATAAAATTGAAAAAACTGATCATCTTATTAATCCTTCTGCCCTTTCTGTATTTTAATATAGGCTATTATCCTTTTTTTCTGATGAAACAACAGATAATCAGAAATGAAATAAAACAAAAGCTGAAAGGAAATATTCAAGACAAAGAATTAATTGTATTGGTATTCGATAAAACATCCTATAACACTTTGAAATGGTTAAAAAAAAATGAGTTTTATTATCAAGATCATCTGTATGATGTTATTAATATTGAGATAACAGAGGGTGGTAGCATTCGCATTAAATGTATTGATGATAAAAAAGAAAATCAATTATTTAAACAATTAGATAAGCTGACCAAATCAAGTAGTAAAAACAAACAAAACAAAGAAATATTGCTTGCAAAAATGTTTGTTAAGGATTATGTTCCAACAAAAACAGTAGAATTAAGTAATTTCTATAAAAAAATAATTCGTTTTACTGGTGAAAACAAAAAATACAAATCCTATATACCCGATAAACAAAGCCCTCCTCCAAAATATTGCTAATAAAACTATCTACGGTTAATATTTTTGCATTTATATATTCTCAAAATGCTTTATATTTTCCTATTCTTAAAATAATGCATAATGTTTCTTAATTGAAACGTTATGTATGTAATATATTTATTAACAATAAATTATAAATCGTAATTGAATGAAAAAAATTATAATTTTCTTTATAATATTTCTATGTGTTTTGAAAATAAACAAGGCGCAAACTGTATCGGTAATTGACAAAACAACTTTACAATCAATCCCTAATATAGCACTTACAGATGTATTTTCTAAAAAAACAATAGTAACAAATACAAAAGGGGAAGCAGACATAAGTGCATTTAAAAATTCTGATAGTATAAGGATTAGTTATGTTGGTTATCAGACTGTTGTTTTAAGCTATAATCAAATAATAGCCAATAAAAACAAGATCATGCTTACTGAAAAACTATATTCTCTGGGCGAAATAGTTGTTTCAGCAAGTAGGTTTGAAGAAAAAAAAGAAGACATTCCTTCTCAGATGCAATTAATAAAAGGCAAGGAATTAACTTTTATGAATCAACCCACAACAGCAGATGTTATTACCCAATCAGGGAACATATTAGTACAAAAAAGTCAGATGGGAGGTGGGAGTCCTATTATCCGCGGATTTGAAGCCAATAAAGTTCTAATGGTTATTGATGGAGTGAGAATGAACAATGCAATATACAGGGTTGGACACCTTCAGAATATAATTACCATCAACAATTCTATTTTAGATAAGGTTGAAGTTATTTTCGGCCCTGGTTCAGTAGTTTATGGTAGTGATGCATTAGGTGGTGTAATGCATTTTTACACACAAAACCCCGTTTTGTCAACAGAAGTTGGAAAAAAAAATGTATCTGCTAATGCTTTTACTCGTTATTCAACTGCTTCAAACGAAAATAGCGCAAATGTAAACTTCAATATTGGTGGTCAAAAATTGGGATTTCTTACAAGTATTAGTTTTTCAAAATTTGGTGATTTAAGACAGGGAAATATTCGCAATCCTTTTTATGGCGATTGGGGCAAAAGTTTATGGTATGTAGATCGAATAGATAATAAGGACAGTATGCTGTTGAATGACAATGCTAATATTCAGAAAAATTCTGGTTATACTCAGTACGATCTTTTTGAAAAGATATTATTTAAGCAAAGTAACAAACTATCGCATATTATCAACTTTCAATATTCTACCTCATCAGATATTCCACGTTACGACCGTTTATCTGAAATGTCAAATGGCAAGCCCAAGTATGGAGAATGGTATTATGGACCACAGAAACGTATATTTGGAGCATATAATCTAAATTACCAAAACCAAACTTTGGTTATGGATAATTTAAATCTTATATTATCTTATCAGGATATTGAAGAAAGTCGTTATGATAGGAAATATAAAAAGAATATAAAGAATTGTCGCATCGAAAAAGTAAATGTGATTGCATTAAATTTAGATATGGAGAAAAGAATTAAGAAGAATGAACTCAGATACGGACTTGAAGGGACTTACAACAAAGTTAATTCAACAGCTCATTTGAAAGATATTGTTGCTGACACAACCAGTCCTCTAAATACACGTTATCCCGATGGAGGATCTGGTATGAATTCTTTGGCAGTATATTTTACACATACCTACGAACTGAATCCAAAATTCATTATTACTGATGGGCTTCGATTTAGCTATGTTACATTAGATGCCAAATTTGAAGATACTACTTTCTACAAATTTCCTTTCAAAGATGTGAGTCAGAAGAATAAAGCATTAAACGGCAATTTAGGTTTTGTTTATATGCCAGGTAATGAATGGCGATTTTCATTATTGGGGTCAACTGGTTTTCGTGCTCCAAATGTTGATGATCTGAGTAAAGTTTTTGAAAGTACACCAGGCAATATTATTGTGCCAAATCCTGACCTTAAACCAGAATATACTTATAATGGAGAAATAAGTGTAGGAAAAGGATTTAGCAACAAAATACGTATTGAAGGAGTTGGTTATTATACTATCTATAAAAATGCTATTACCACAAAACCTGCAAAATTTAACGGGCAAGATAGTATAATGTACGACGGGCAATTAAGTCTTGTAACCAGTAATGTAAATGCATTGGAAGCATATATATATGGAACAAGCTGGAACTTATCAGCCGATATTACTGATAATTTTTCAATTTCAAGTTCTATAAACTATACTTACGGAAGAATCAAAACCGATTCAATTGATTATCCTCTCGATCATATTCCACCAATATTTGGTAAAACTTCTTTTAATTTAAAGATGAATAAATTCAGAACTGAGTTTTTTGTAATTTATAATGGATGGAAACGAGAGGAAGATTATAATAAATTTGGAGAAGATAATTTTGCAAGTGCAACTCCTAAAGGAATGCCTGCATGGTTTACCTTAAATCTTAGAACTGCTTATCACTTTAATAAAAACATTCAGTTACAAGTTGGTTTGGAGAATATTCTAAATCAAAATTATCGGGTTTTTGCCTCAGGTATTGGAGCACCAGGTAGAAATCTTTTTATTACAATAAGGGGTAGTTTCTAATTTAGATAAAAAAATTATAAAAAGGGTCTTTATCAAGACCCTTTTTTGTTTCATTTGAATTTATAACAATTAATTGGTGAATTATTAATACCATTATCTAATATAAATTATATTGTCTTATTTTATTTTTAAGAGAATTATATAAAATAAAAGGTAACTAATCACATCAAAAACGATTTTGATTTGAGTTGTTAACAATAAATAAACAGTTATTTTGTTAGGAAATTGTAAAATCAATATTATTTGGGTAGTTTGTTAATAAAAACATTTTGATTGTTGATATATATGGCAATATAAATTTGGTGATTATTGATAATTAAGAGACTTTTGTATTCAAAGAAAACACTTTGGATCAAACAACACACATACAGGAATTATTACAAAGAATTATCACCTTGGAAAAGGAATTTGCAAGATTACGAGCAGAGTTAGAAGAATATAAACATCCAAAGAACAGCCAAAACAGTTCAATACCACCGTCAAAAGATGAGAATAGGGTTCAACGCAATAAGAGCTTACGAAAAAAGAATGAAAAGCCAGTAGGTGGTCAAAAAGGACATGAAGGGAATTCGTTATTAATGACAGCCCAGCCAGATATTATTGAAAGACATACACCTTCATATTGTCAGCAATGCGGAAATGATTTAAGCAATACTGAAGAAAAATTTATTGAAAAAAGACAAATAATAGACATTCCTGTTATTAAACCTGTCTTTACAGAACATCAGGTATATCAAAAACGATGCAGTTGTGGACACATAACAAATAGTTTGTTTCCATCTGCAGCAAAACACACAGTACAATATGGAACAAATGCATAAGCTCTCATTAGTTATCTTCACTCTGGTCAATACATTTCATTTAACAGGATAGAAGAAATGATGAACGATGTATTTGGATTATCAATAAGTGAAGGTGGAATACATTGTTTGTTAAAGCGGTTTACAAAAAAGCAAGCCCCATTTATGAAACAATAAAGCAGAGAATTTGTTCTTCTTCAGTTGTTGGCACAGATGAAACAGGCTGCAAAGTCAATGGAAAGAAAAGCTGGTTCTGGACGTGGCAAAATGAACAGTTAACATTTATTGTACATTCTCTTAATCGTGGTATTGACACAATTAAAAAAGTTTTTGCAGAAGGATTGCCAAATTCTATTTTAAATCATGATCGTTGGGCAAGTCATTTTCATTGTAGATCCAAAGGACACCAAATGTGCACATCTCATTTACAAAGAGATTTGGTTTACATTGAAGAATTATATAATAGTCAATGGGCTATTGAAATGATGGCATTGATCAAGGATGCCCTTTCCTTGAAGAAAGAAATGAAGACTGAAGATTATAAAAAGCCAAACGAAAAACGAACACTAATAGAGGAATCCTTAAGTAAACTATTGTCTCAAAATTTTGATCCCTCACATAAAAAAGCACTTGCTTTTCAAAAAAACCTCAATAAACACAAAGAAAGTATTTTACTCTTTCTTTATTATCCGAAAGTTCCTCCAGACAACAATGGGGATTTGATATTGCCAGCAAAGAGTATGTCACTGACAGGTATATTTGGTGGTATAGATCTGCACAGCTGGTAAGTAAATTGGTCAATCCAGATATAAACGATATTATTTTAGATATAGGATGCGGCACAGGCAAACAAATTATTGAATTGTCTGAGTATATAAAATTAGGCATTAGAATAGATATAAGCGACGGGATGGTGGAACAAGCTATAGAAAATGCTCGCAAAGAAAATAAAACAAATGTTCAATTTTATACAGGCACATTTGATAAACTTGTTGAAAAAAATCAACCTAAAAGAAATACATATTACAAAAATAATTTCAAATTATGCACTTCATCACCTGAATTTACTGGAAAAGAAGAAGGCAATCGAAAACATGGTAAATATTGGAGGACATCATTTACAAACAATTGTTATTGGAGATTTGATGTTCTTTGAAAATTCAGATAAATTTAAAGACGAATTTAATACAATTGGTTATGGTCCAGAAAGAGACAAACCATCTACTGTTGAAGAAATGATAGCATGTTTTACAAATTTACCTTTTATCATTGACGTTCACAAATTACATCCACTTGTTGGTGTATTGGTCACAAACAAGAAAAAAGTAATAAGTTAATATATTATCCAAGCCCCGTTCGGCATAGGCTGCACTTCATAACCAAACAAGATAATTATGGAAATAAAAGACAGCAACAAATACTTTATGCTTCATTTAATTACAAAAGCAACCAGTAACACTATTGATTTTGCAAATCAATAATAATTATATTGCTATAATTTTTTTTAATCAATTTTCTCAAACTTTCTTTATAAATTCGCTTATTAGTTATCGAATGCTTTAAAGAATAATTTATTAATTAAAACATATACATATGAAGAATCCGGTTAAAATAATGATTTTACTTTCGTTTGCGGTTGTAATATTGCTTACTTACAGCTTTACAAAAAGCAGCACTGAAAAACAATTATTAAATAAAGACATTTCACCGAATGAGTATTTGGTAATGGGCGTATTGTATGAACAAAAAGCAGCAGAATTTAATGCACTCTGCTACCAGGCATATAATATTGCAAAACTTATGCTCAACAACAAGCTGAAAGAAAAATCAATGAACTTGAAAAAATGCGTAATCGTTGATATTGATGAAACTGTTCTCGACAACAGTCCTTTCGAAGCAAAGTGTATATTAGAAGGAACATCATATCCCAAGTATTGGAAAGAGTGGGTAGATATGGGCACTACCAAACCTATACCAGGGTCTGTTGATTTTTTAAATTATGCTTTAACCAAAGGTGTAGAAACATTTTATGTAACCAACCGCACTATAGATAGCAGAGAAATAACCATGAAAAATCTTAAAGCATTTGGCTTTCCGAATGTAGATACTTTACATATGTTTATGAAAAACGACAAGGTGGGCAGCAAAGAAATAAGACGCAAAAAAATTGCCGAAAAATATAACATTATGTTATTGATCGGAGATAATCTTGCTGATTTTTCTGTTGTTTATGATAACCAGACAGTAGATAAAAGATTTTCGGTTACTGATAGTTTAAAAAATGAATTTGGTAAAAAGTTCATTGTTATTCCGAATGCTATGTATGGTGATTGGGAAAATGCCATTTACAATTATAATTTCAAATTATCAGCTCAGGAAAAAGATGACTTACGCAAGAAAAGTCTTAAGAGTTTTTAGTAATTCAATTATTATATACAACCTGAGTTCGGGTTAATAATTGTTGATAATAATTTGATAATCAAAAAGATAGTAGCATTAGAATTTCTTAAATT
>DYDE01000053.1 GCA_020718065.1 Marinifilum sp.
TCCACAGGTCCCCGTTCGGCCGAGGCTCCAGCCTCGGTCGTCATATCCTTTCAGGCTCCAGCCTGATAATTTATTTTAATTTTCTCTTGTAAAATTAATTCATTTCCAAACAACTACCAATATATTTTATCAACAGGTTCGGAAAAAGCAAAAAAACCTGCAAAGCCTCCACAACTCCACAGGTCTTTTGCAATGCTATGGATTCATTTTGCAACGCTACGAATTCAATTTGCAACTCTATGGATTCAATTTGCTATGCTACGAATTCAATTTGCATTGTCAAGAATTCAATTTGCAACGCTACGAATTCAATTTGCTATGCCAAGTATTCAATTTGCAAGGCTACGAATTCATTTTGTTACGCTACGAATTCATTTTGCAATGCTCAGTTATCCCTGTTAACTTGTCTACCTGTCAACTTGTTTACTCGTCAACCCGTCAACACCTTATACCTTTATACCCTATTTAGCCAATTGAAAATTATCTGCCGTCCTGACAATGTCATATACGATTCCGGATGAAACTGCAAACCTTTCACATTAAATTCCTTGTGTGATACAGCCATAATTACCTTGTCGCTGCTGATGGCAGTTACTTTTAAACAAGAAGGGAATTGTTCTTCGTTCGCAGCCCAGGAATGATAAAGTCCTGCTTCGATTTTTGGAGGTATCCCTGCAAATAAATAATCGTTTGTATCCAGAATATTAACTTGCTGCTTGATTCCATGATATACTTTTTCAAGATTATAAATCTTACCACCAAATGTTTCAACAATTGCCTGATGTCCAAGACAGATTCCCAATATGCTTTTATTAGCTGAATATTTATTTATTATTTCTTTTAAAATTTTATAATCATCCGGCACCCCAGGTCCTGGAGAAAAAATAATTTTTTCATACTCTTTAATTGATTCAATTTTAATTAAATCATGTTTTAATACTTCAACATCCCAGGCAGCATGTTCATTTAAAATCTGAACCAGATTGTATGTAAATGAATCGTAATTATCAACAATCAGCAATTTGTGTTGCATAATTATTTTACTTTTGTATGAATTTTATTTTTTTTAAAAAACAAACATACAAATTAAAACATATATTTTGCCACAGATTGCACAAATTATCGCAGATTATTAAAATTATCGAATATGTATAAAGTTGAAGAACCAGAAATGTTTTATGCCCGGAAAAATAATTTTCCATTAAAGGATGAAACTTATAAAATTATTGGTTTGGCAATGGAAGTGCATAAAACGTTGGGAAAAGGTTTTTTAGAAATAGTCTATAAAGATGCTCTTGAATTAGAATTTCAATGGGCTAAAGTTCCTTATACAAGAGAAAAATCATTTGAAATTGAGTATAAAGGTATTATTCTTAAAAGATTTTACAATGCTGATTTTGTTGTATATGAAAAAATAATTGTTGAAATAAAATCTCAAACTGAAATAATTGATGAAAATTACAAGCAAACAATAAATTATCTTGCAGTTTCAAATTTGACAGTGGGATTGATATTGAATTTAGGAGAAGATTCATTAACATTTAAAAGAGTAATTTTAACATAATTAAACCTACGAATTAAAAGATATATTTTGCCACAGATTACACAAATTTTCACAGTTAATTAAAAAATGAAGTTTATTTAAAGTTGTAGAACCGAAATTATTTACAAACAAAAAAAAAGAGAACTCTTTAAAATTCAAAAGTGTGTTTTTAACTTAATAATTAAATCTGTGCAATCTGCTTAATCTGTGGCTTATTATTGTAGCAAAATATTTATTATCTGTGTAATCTGCGCAATCTGTGGCAAAAAAAATGCAAAATAAAACAATCAGTTTAATGAATGATTGGGGAAAACAAAAAATCCCTTTTTTATTCATTATTGATTATGAAATGCTTTATCCTATTGTTTTACGTCTCGATGCAATAAATAACAACAAAATTTGGTATGATATTAATGGTGTTTCAAATTGTAATAAATCTATAATTGTTGATAAAGATATTGTTTTTAATAAATATCCTCTTTCTTTTGCAGAATATTCTTCGAAATTTCAACAATTGAGACGTCATATTAATGAAGGCAACACCTATTTGTGCAACCTCACCTGCAAAACTCCTATTGATATAAACCTTACCTTAGAAGAAATATTTCAAGCCAGTAATGCTAAGTATAAATTGTTGTATGAAAACAAGGTGCTTGTGTTTTCGCCCGAAACCTTCATTACTATTCGCAACAAGTTCATTTGTTCTAACCCAATGAAAGGAACCATAGATGCTGCTATTGAAAATGCAGAACAAAAAATACTTGATAATAAAAAAGAAATTGCTGAACATTATACCATTGTTGATTTGATTAGAAATGACCTTAGTATGGTAGCTAAAAAAGTAAAGGTTGAGAAATTCAGGTATGTAGAAAAAATATGCACCAGCAACAAAGATCTTTTACAAGTAAGTTCTTTGATAAGAGGTGAATTGGATGATAATTATGCTTCTATAATAGGAAACATACTTTTCACATTGTTACCTGCTGGTTCTATTTGTGGTGCTCCTAAAAAAAGAACTTTAGAAATTATAAAAGAGATTGAAGGATATGAACGTGGTTTTTATACAGGAGTGGTGGGAATATTTGATGGTGAGAACCTCGACTGTGGAGTTATGATCCGCTATATTGAAAGAATGAAAAATGGTTTGGTATTTAAAAGTGGTGGTGGAATAACTTCTTTTAGTGATGTTGCTCTTGAATATCAGGAAATGATAGATAAAGTATATGTGCCAATTACTAGAAACTATTAAACTAGAGGATGGTGTTTTAAAAAACATCTCGTTGCATAATGAACGTTTTAATTATGTGAGAACAAAATTGTTTGGGGCAAGCAATAAGATCGCTCTTGAAAAAGAAATTCAAATCCCCGTTTCAATAAAAAAGGGTATTTATAAATGTAGAATTATATATTCTACCAATATTGAATCAGTTGAATTTAGTCAATATCTGATCAAGCCTGTTAAAACACTTAAATTGGTTTATGATAATGATATTGTGTATAATTATAAACATCTTGATCGTACTTGTATTGAAAAACAAATGAAACATATTACTGAAGATGATATTTTAATTGTCAAATCAGGATTGATTACAGATGTTTCTTTTGCCAATATTGTATTCTTTGATGGTTTAAAATGGATAACTCCTACCCTACCTTTGCTGGAAGGTACAAAGAGAAAGCATTTATTAGCTAAAAAACTTATTTTTGAAGATGAGATAAAACCAACTGATTTAAAACATTTCAAAAAAGCCAGATTGATTAATGCAATGCTTGATTTGGAAACCAGTCCGGATATTGAAATAGAGCATTTTGTTTTCTAATTTTGAGTGTAGTGCTTTTTTGAATTCAAACATGCATCATTTTTTTGCAAAGTATTTATTAAATAATTCCTTAGCTGTATTTTTTTTATTAATTTCGTTTTATAAATTATCCGAAACGGTTAATAAATTATCCGAGGTGGTAAATAAATTATCCGAGGTAGTTAATCAACTAACCGGGACGGTAAATAAACTAACCGAGACAGACATTAAACTAACCGATGCAGACAATAAACTAACCGATACGGATAACTAACTAACCGAAATGAACAATAAATTAACCGAGGTGGATAATAAACTAACCAAAACGGACAATAAACTAACCGAGGTTGACAATAAACTAACCGAGGTAGACAATAAACTAAGTGAGGTAGATTATAAAACTATGTAAGGGAGTAATTAAACTATTGGTGGTGGCGGATAGATAAGCCAAGATAATAATTGTTTTGTGGATTTTTAACTTAAAATATGATTTATTAATTTTAAAACCTTTGTAGTATGGGAAATTCGATTTGTGAAATTATTAAACAATACTGTTTTGATAATCGGATTCCGATTTCGGTTTTGGTGGAAAGAACTAAATATCAAACGGAATCGATGCACCGACTTTTGAAACGAGATGATATACCTATAAGTAAACTTATGTTGATTTCAAAAGCACTTAATCATAATTTTTTTCAATATTTGTATGGTGGCAAAAGTATTCCTACACAGGGAGAACTTGCTGAAATGCGTAATGAGATTTCGCAGCTTAAAGCGCAAATAAATTTATTGACGCATGAAAATGCATTGCTTCAGAAACTAATTATGAAACAGGCTTGATTTTTTTTATCAAGAGGTTGCCATTGATTTCGAAGATTTTCACAGATTAATCTGCTAATATCTTTCCAGTTTGTGTTGAGTAATATCGCCATCTAAGCTTATTTTTCTGATAGGTATGGGACTTTTCACAAAGGACAAATTATTGAACGCAGATGACGCTGATTTATTATGATTATTATGATTTTTGCTACTAAAGCAAGAAAACACCAAATTTTACCAAAAGCTTTATTATTATTTGTGGTTATTTTAAATTATTTCTAAATCAAATAGATTGATTAAAATAAAAAACCCCCAACAATGTCAGGGGTTATTATATTTATATATCAATTGAAATTATTTCTTTTCAAAGGTGTATGTAAAGTCTCTGCTTCCAGAATTAATGGTATTGTCAATTGTATTATTGTAATCATATTTTAATTTTAAAATTAGTTCTTTGCCGGCTAATCTGTTAATTGTATATGTTCCACTTTTAAACAAGTTTTCTCCACCAGCATTTAAAACAATAGTAGTTTTCTTTTTATCATTGTTTGCCCAAAACCAAGTATTATTTTCCTTAATAGTTTGAAGAAAGCTGCTAACTGTTGGTGTATATGACTCAACTGTGGACATTAATCCATTTTTTTCAATATTCATTTCGAAAGTACCGGTACCGGTTTTAGTTTCGGTTGGAAAACCGGTAGTAGTAGATGCTTCTGTGTATGTGTTTCCGTCGTAAGTTATATTTTGGGTTCTTGTGGTTTGAACCAAAGAGGTTACTGATGTAACAATTGTTCCTTCAATTTTATTTAGTTTCCATTTTTCTGTTATTCTCCCATCTCTGGATTTGAAAGATAAAGTAGGGTCATTTTCACCTTTTTTGCAGCTATTGATTAATGGCAAAAAAATCATTAAAGCAATGATAACAACTGATAATCTTTTGAATCTTTTCATTTTCTTTTGTTTTTTTAGTAAATATTTTTACAAATTTAAATAAAATAATATAATAGAAAAATGTAATATCGTTGTCTTTGTTTTACAAAAATCAAATTGAAAAAAATAATAGTAATTGTAAGTTATAAAAAAAGGGGCTGTAAAAATAAGCTCCTTTTATATGTGCAACTTGAGATATAAGAAATTAATGTGTTATTATAACTTTTTCCATTTTAATATTAGTACCATTATCAATAATAACATTGTAAATACCATTTAATATTTTTCTTGTATCAATGTTTATAGTGTTTTCTCCTAGATTTAATTTGGTATCATAAGAATAAACTTGTTCTCCATATACATTAATCAATTTTATATTGTACATGGATTCGACATTTAAGCTTAAGTTAATTGTAAGGTAATCAGAAGCGGGGTTTGGATATAATTTAAACTTATTATCATTATTAATAATATCTAAACCAGATGCAATATCTTCCATATAACCAGAAACATGTAAATTATATTGTAACACTGGTGAGTTTAAACATGAATTATATGAATAAACACTTATAATATAATCACCACGACTGTGATAAGGTGCAAAGATATTACAAAAAACACCATTTTGACTTAAAGATATAGTGTTAGGATATAAGCCACTGATTTTTTCAAATGACCAATAATAATTTAAGGATCCGTCAAAAGAGAAAACTCGCCATAAATCAGAAGATAATTCTTGCATACCAGGATGAGCTTCAACCCAAAATGGAACATCTAAATAATTTTTTATATCCTTAGTAATATTTTGGCATAAATTTCCTGTATTATTACTTACTGTTATAGTTCCTGAAGCTGAGGTTGAAGGAGCCTTCACAGTCATTGAAGTATTAGTTGTAGTTATTGACGAAACAAGACCTCCTTTTGTATTAAAAAGATAACCACCTGTAGCTTGCCATAGGTAAGTACCTCCATTTAATGTTGAGTAACTTGATATTGAATAAGTTTGAGTTGTATTTGGACACATAATATTTACACCTTCAATGTCTTGACCATCAATAGTTATTTGATACGAACATTCACCTATTAACGCATTCGATGAATTGTATAATTTTATAGTAATTGTTTCATATTGACCAGGTGCCGCAGATGCAGGTGCCCAGCCATCTATACCCAAAGAGCAACCACCTGTGGGAATGATGAATTGATTATACATACCTGGCACTCTTACTATATTATTAAAATATATCGTAAGATTTTCTGAAGTAAAATCACCACTTCTGTTCAATAAATAATAATAAGCACCATTTCCAATATTACTAACAGAACCGTTATAACTAGAAAAACCTGAATTAGGACATGCAAATCCTCCACTATTACCAAAAGTAAGATTTGCTGATTTTCCTGTAAAGCTTAAAAATAGAAGTACCAAGCTTATAGCTAGGATTCTAGAAACACTTTTTATTAAATTAATTTTTATCATTTTTTGATTTATTATTGATTGACTTTTAATAAATTTCCACTTTCGCAGTTAAATAATTATGTTAATTGACATAAAAACCAGCGTATAGAATATTAATAACCACTTGTTATTTATTTCTATAAAGTTTATCTATAGTATTCTCTATAATATTAAATTTAGTTTATAAATATTTTTTTTGCAAATTTATAAAAAAAACAAAATACGAAAAGATATTTTTTTTATATGGATATAATAATTTAGCTAACTTTAAATAACTATTTTTTTTGGATTCTATAATTTAATTGTTTTAAATATTTCCATAAAATTTGTTTGAGTTAAGATAAAAACAACAAGCTTTTTTATAAAAAACAATAAAAAAGAAATTCCTTAAAAATTTAGTTAAATTTAAACATGTAACCTGTAGAAATAAAACTATATCCATCTGATGATTTACCTTTTTTTTGATTTTGTTTGCTATAATTTATAAATATTCCTTTATATCCCAAACCAAATCCATAAGCAAGATAATTTAAATTACCTTTATACTTACTTTCTTTGGTTTTACCCATTTGAAATGAAACATGAATATCATTTATAAGGTCTATTGTAATATTAAAACCATAATGATGAATAAACTCCTGCTTTTCTTCAACAAATCCATTAGGAGCATCGTTGAAGGAAGTAAATAATGCATTGAATGATGAACGGTCGGGATCTTCCCCTCTCACAATTTCTCCATTTATATCAATTATTGGAGGTGTGGGAACGAGTAGTTTATCAGTTTGATAGAAAACACCTAATTGAAAATTGCTGGAAAAGAATACTCTACTAAAAAGCAAACAACCACCAATATTAAGTTCCGAAGGTATAAACCCTTTTGGAGTATTGTCGTCATAACTTATTTTAGGTCCAAGATTTATCAAACCAATACCCAGATTATAGAAAAAAATATTTTCCCTGAAACTTGCCAGTGTATCATGATATAATATTCCCAAATCAATTGCAAAACTCTTTACAGGTTTTATATTCCACAAGTCTGAGAAAATATGACTGGTAAAATATTTTCCACCAAGTCCTATACTTATTTTACTATTTATTGAATAACCCATTCTGAGAGAATGGTAATTCTCAAAAGAATGATAATTATGAGAAACGTTATTACTATCCATCATTTCAATTGTACCTAAATCAAAATAAAAAAAAGAATAAGAAATAGACAAACTGTCAATAGGAGAATATTTTAATGAAAAAGATTTTCGATATTTAGAATTATAAGTTCCAATAATGCCATTGGTTCTCCCATTTGCATTAAGCAATGCCGGGTTCGAAAAAATACCTGAGGAATAATTTCCTGGTAAAGTAACCACACCAATATTTCCAATTCCATTGAGCTCTGCATTCGGGAGCAATCTTAAAAAAGGAACGGTAGTCGATATTGGGTTGGTTATATTTTGTGCATATATAGAATTGTTATTATATAAGTTTATAAATAAAAACATAATAATTATCAATAATATTTTCTTCATTGTTTTTATTTTATTGAGTTAATTTGCTTCAAATCATATTATTCATTTGTAAACTGCAAGAAATATTAATAACTGATTATTACAAATTCAATTCTTCGGTTCAATTGTCTTCCTTCTTCAGTTTCATTGGTTGCTATAGGTTTTGACTCGCCAAATCCTATTGTTTTTATTCTTTCAAGAGATATTCCTTTAGACACCAAATAGTTTTTAACTGCATCCGCCCGGTTTTGTGATAAGTTAATATTGTAGTCATCATCTCCGTAACTGTCAGTATGCCCGTTTAATTCAATTATCATTTTCGGATAACTATTTAGCAATTTAAGCACTTTTTCAAGTTCAGGAAAAGATTCCGGACGAAGAATTGCTTTATCAAAATCAAAGAAAATATTATTTAACCTGATTATTTCACCAATTTCAATTGGGGTTAAATATAGATCGCGTTTGATTTCTTTAAAATCACCAATTTTTGTCAGATCAATGTTATCAGAAATGGAATAGTATCCTTTTGCTTCGGCAGAAAAACTAAAAAAACTTCCATAAGGCAGTACTATTTTATAAGTACCATCTTTGGGGTTAGAATTGGCAGTGCCAATATTTTTAGCATCTTTTAAATATTCATAATTTATTGTTGAACTGGAAGGAGATATTGTTTTTTTGGTCTTAGTATTGTAAACAGTTCCGTAAATGATAACAACAGGGTCGGGTTTATTTTCTTTGATAGTTTTTACCCTAACTATATCTGCTTTGCCAATTGTTTTCTTGTATGAAACCATATAAGCATAATTACTGCTTGCATCGAAAGAATAATAAGCTTCCCATTCATTGGTATTTATTGGTTTTCCTAAGTTTTTGGGTTTGGACCATTTTTGCCATGTATTATCCAATCTTTTTGACATATAAATGTCACCTTTTCCTGCTCCTCCTCCTTTATTACTCGAATAAAAAAGTGATACTCCATCTGCAGCAAGAAAGGGGGAAGTCTCATTGGCTGCCGAATTAATTATAAATCCTAAATTTTTTGGTTCACTCCAACTGCTATCTTTTTGGAGAAAACTAACATATATGTCATTGTTTATACTTTCTTTATCTTTACTGAAAAATAGCAATAATTCTTTTCCACTGGTTGTCAAATATGCACCATTATATATTCCTTTGTTCAGTTTCGCATAATTTTTAATATTCAATTTTTGAGGTAAAGACCATCCATTTATAGTTCTGTGAGAAACAGAACATCCAATACCGTCATAAACACCTTTTTCGTATGAACCTTCAATTAATAATGTATTGCCATCAGGAGAAACACTGAACACACAATTATATTGTACCTGATTAAAAGGAAAACCTAGTCTTTGAGCAATTGACCAATTGTTTGTAGAATCTAGTACTGAAAACCAAATATCCTGACTGCCTTTAGCTCCAAAAGTATTAAGGGGATCACTGTCTCTTACAAAATATAGTGTCTTGCCATCAGGGGCAATAATTGGAAATAAATCATCATAAACAGAATTTACTTTTTTTCCGAGGTTTTCAATCTCAATCTTGTCTTGACAAAAAAGTTGGAAATAATTGGCAAATATCAATAGAATGAAACAAAATCTTTTCATTTGAGCTTTTATGTTAAATAAAATGGTGTATATAATGGTTTTGATTTAATAGAATTTAGGCACTCCTTTAATCGGAATGATTGCTTTATCGGGATGGATATAAATAAGTGAAAGTTCGAATCCTCCTCTGGTTTTAGTGACGTTTCTGGCTTTTGATGTATTTATATCATAACTAAGGTTTAATTCAAGATTTTGATAATTAAGTCTGGTTGCAAAGATAAATGCATCTGCCATTCGGTAATAACCACCAAAGGAAAATACTGTAGCAGTAACCAAACCTGTATATTTTGATTTTTCACGCAGTTGCAGTCTTATCATACTTCCAGCAATAAACTCCTGAACAGCCCCTTGTTTTGTGAATATTAAACCGGGTTCCAATGAACAGTTTTCATTTTTTGTGTATATTTCTGTGGTATTGTGAATAACAAATTTACGATACAAATCAGAAGGAGTTGATTTAAAAAATTGAACATTAGGTTGACTTAAATGTTGCAATGAGATGCCAGAGGATGATTTAATATATTTGGTTGGTCGAAAACACCAACCGATTCCTCCACTATAATCAATATATGAAAAATTCCTGTTATAATTCTGTTCTTTAGATGGCAGGTTAGGATCAAAGTTCTGACCATTATACTGATTGTTCCAGGTTGATTTTGATAAATCAACACTATTCTTTGCATAACCACATTGAAATCCAAATAAAAAAGCATTCTGATCTGTTAATAGTTTAGTATATGAAAAGGAGCCAGAAATTTTGAATAAACCCATTTGTGTGTCTCCGGCCTTATCGTTATACAACACTAATCCTAATCCAAATTTGTCCTTTTTCCATTTATTTCTGAATATCAAAGCATCGTAAAATGCTGCATAAGTTTTATACGGAGTAGAAACACTTTTCCATTGTGTTTTATAGCTGATTCCTCCACGATGAGTACCAGTATAAAATCCGGTATAAGAAGGGTTTAATAAGAGCGGGTTTTTACTATATTGTGAGAAGTGTATATCTTGAGCTTCTATATTATTAGCATACACAACAAATAAAAATAAAACAGCTAACCAACCATGTTTTTCTATAAATTTCATAACTTAATTATTTGATAAGAGTGATATTGCCTTTCAAGTCTATTTTTTTATTATCTAAGGTTTTTGCTTTAAAATAATAAGCAAAAACAGCCGGATTGAGTTTTTTCCCTTTATAGGAACCGTCCCAGCCAATGTCCAGAGAATAAGAACTAAAAACTTTCTCACCCCAGCGGTCAAAAATATAAAATTCAATATCATTTAAACCATTTCCCCTCACATATAAAACATCATTTTCATTGTCGCCATTGGGGGAAAAGGTATTTGGAATAAACACATCGTATTTAATGTCAGAAACATAAATGGTTACAGTATCTTGAGTAATGCATCCAAAAGCATCTGTCACAGATAAAGTATATGTAGTGGTATTATTTGGAGTTGCATATGGATTGGCAATGTATGGATTAGTTAATGAGTTGCCAGGATTCCATGAAAACTGGTAAGGTGGTGAGCCTCCGGAATAAACAGGGTTTAAATAAGTGCCTTCAGGAGGAGTAATTTGAACACTTTCACCTGCATCCAATTTTGGGCCAGAAAGTATGATCATATAAATGGTATTGGAGTTAGCAGGATTGTTGGTAACACATAATAAATTAGATGTATATGAACAGCTTACAGAAGCATTTTTGGTAAGGGTGTCAACGGTAAGAACAGGAGTATTGTTACCAACAGGAATGCCATTTATTTTCCATTGATAGGTAACATTGTTTCCTCCATTTACTCCATTTGCATTGAAGATAACAGGATTATTATTATTACCTTTACATATAATATTTCCTGGAATTGCTGTAATGCCTATACTTAAAGGTAAATTGTTGCCAACATACATATGAATGCCGTTTGATGTGGCAGGATTATTATTTGAGCAAAGTAAAGAGGATGAATAAACACAAGTTATCACGGAACCATTAGAAAGTGTATCAACCGAAAGTATATTAGTGTTTGTTCCAACATTAATTTCATTAATTTTCCATTGATATAGTGCATTGTTTCCACCATTAATACCTGTTGCAGTGAATATGACGTTAGTGCCTTCGCAGATGTTATTTCCTGGATTAGCAACAATACTAACATTTAAATTAGCAGAAGGGTTAACAACCATTTGAATAACATTTGAAGTAGCAGGATTGTTGGTTGCACATGAAAGAGGAGATGAATAAACACAACTTACCTGATCTCCATCTAATAGCGTATTTATTGAAAAGGTATTACTATTTGTTCCAACGTTTATTCCGTTTACTTTCCATTGGAATGTTGCATTGCTGCCTCCATTAATACCAGTTGCAGTGAATATAACATTGGTGCCTTCGCAGATATTGTTGCCTGGTGATGCTGTGATATTTACACTTAAAGGCAAAGTGCTTGAAACATTAATAATTAAAGAGTTTGAAACATTTGGGGATTCACAAGTTTGATCTGAAAAGACAAGACATCTCACATTATCTCCATTAGCAAGAGTGGTATTTGTATATGTATTAGTGTTAGTTCCGACATTTACTCCATTTAATTGCCATTGATATATTGGATTACTGATAGTGCCATTAATAGTTGCTGTAAAAGTAATGGGAGTTCCTGTGCATATTGTTGTTCCAGGATTAGCTGTAATAGAAACGGTATTAAGTTCGCCATTATAAAGTGTATTTACTTCAGTAGCAGTTAGAGCTCTATTATAGATATGAATGTCATCTATTTTGCCATTAAAAAATTGATTTAATGGAAAATGTGATCGTCTACCTATATTTGCCAATGGTGTACCTGAACCATAATATGGTGAAGTACCAACAGTAGAATGTGTATATACAAGCTGTCCGTTAATATAGCAATTAATACAACTTCCATCTCTTGTTAAAACCAGGTGATACCATGTATTTAAAGAAGGGAGCGTACCTTGTGGCCATCCATGAACAAATCCGCTACCATAATAACTTAAGTATAACCAACCTACAGCTCCTCCAGTACTATAAATATTACTTAATGTAATACAATGATCACCTCCATAACTCCCAATTGAAATAACACAATTTTGATCGTTTGCAGCAGGATAGGCTGTTACATATGCCCATGTAGAATAAGAAAAACTTTGTAAATTAAATGGTGTAAATGGTAAGCTAATATAACTTGATGTTCCATTAAAACTGTATGCATTATTTAATCTTCCAAAACGATCTGTTGTTAGTGTTGCTCCATAATTTGTTCCATGATGATTATTGCCACTCATGTCGTTTGCATTTCCGGTAAATGGATAACAAGCTACTAAACCAGATAGAGGGGGGTATGTAACTATCATGGTAAGTGAATTTGAAAAAACAGGCACATCACAATCTCCAGAAGGAATAACCAAACATCTTACAACATCTCCATTATTTAAGTTTGTTGAAGAATAAGTGGGACTATTTCCACCAACTATAGTTCCATTAACCTGCCATTGATAAGTTGGATTATTTATAATACCATTTATTGTAGCTGTAAAAGTAACATTTTCACCCTGATTGATAGTTGTTCCTGGAACAGCAGTAATAGTCACAGCATTAAGTTCACCAATATAAAGTGTATTTACTTCAGTAGCAGTTAGAGCTCTATTATATATATGAATATCGTCTATTTTGCCAGTAAAAAATTGATTTATTGCTAATTGTGATCGTCTGCCAATATTTGCTAAAGGAGAACCTGAACCATAATAAGGAATTGTTCCATTAGTTTGTTGGCTATTAATAAGCTGACCGTTAATGTAAAATTTAATATAATTTCCATCTCTTGTCAATACAAGATAAAACCAAGTATTTAAAGGAGGAAGAATTCCTTGGGATCCCCAGTAATGATTTGGTACAGGAATAAAGTAACTACCAAACCCCCATCCTTTTGCTCCACCAGTACTGTATGAGTTACATAATGCAAAACCATGATCACCCCCATAACTCCCTATTGAAATTAAACAACCTTGATCGTCTGCACCAGGATACGCTGTTGCATATGCCCATGCTGAATAAGAAAAACTTTGCAAATTAAATGGGGTAAACGGTAAACTAATATAACTTGATGTTCCATTAAAACTGTATGCATTATTTAATCTTCCAAAACGATCTGTTGTTAATGTTGCACCATAATTTGTTCCATGATGGTTATTCCCACTCATGTCGTTTGCACTTCCAGCAAATGGATAACAGGCTACTAAACCATTTGTTGGAATTTGAGCATTTAATTTTATAGAAAGAAACAAACTACAAATAAAAACGTTAATAAAAAAATTAAGGTAAATGCTTTTCATTTAATAATAATGTTAAAGTTTCACTACAAATTTATAAAAAAATACATAGCTTTAGATTTAATGATTATCATTATTTTTAAATTAAAAGAATAGTTTTAAAACAATCAGTAAATATCAAATAATTTGATGGGTTGCATAATTGTTGTAATTTTGAAAAAAAAAAGCAGCTAAAAAATCTTACAACCAATTAAGTTTTAAATAGCAAGCAAAATCAACAAAAGAAGTTTTTAATATTTTTTAAAAAGAGTATGCTCACAAAACTATACAGAAAGCTTATACCAAAGTCGTTTCGTATATTTATATATAATAAATTTTTAGGCAAAATACTTACTTTTTTCCGAAATTTTATTGTTATTTCAAAAAGTAAATTCTATTTTCTTTTTGGTTGGCTGTTGCCAAAAACTGATAAAAATATGGCTTATGCTTTTATGGGAAGATATGGGATTACCTCTTATCCCTACCAATATATGCTTGAATACAAGAAAAAAATTATTAAGGTAGAATTTGACACGATTGAAAATTTACCTTATGTATGTCATAACAACCGAAAGCTTTTTTTTCCGGCTTCTTATAATTCAGAGAAAATTATAAAGGATTACAGAAACCTAATCATAGAACAAGATGAAAGATCGTCGCACAGATATGTTAGGCAATATTCGGAGCTTAATGGAAAGACTTTGCTTGATATTGGATCAGCAGAAGGTATTTTTGCTCTAGATACTATTGATATTTTAAAAAAAGTATATATTTTTGAATGCGATGGTTTGTGGTTAAAACCTTTGAAAGCAACTTTTGCTCCATGGATTGATAAAGTTACATTTATTGAAAAATATGTTAGTGATTTAACGAACGAATCTAATATTTCGATTGATGATTTTTTGAAAGATAATGCTATAGATAATCTTTTTTTGAAAATGGATATAGAAGGTGTGGAACTATCGGCATTGAACGGAGCTACCAATACACTTAGAAATGCTAAAAACATTAATTTATCTATTTGTACTTACCATAGAAAAGGCGACCCCGAAAGAATAAGTATGTTTATTTCTTCTTTGGGTTTTAACTACGAATTTTCTAACGGACTGATGTATTGGGGAAAGCGATTAAGCAAAGGTGTAATTCGTTGTTATAAATAAAATATATGTTTAAGATATTTAGAAAAATTCCGGTACTTCGTTCTATTATAAGAAATTATAATAAACTTAAGTTTGATAAAAAATGGAGAAAGATGAATCTCCATAATGATACAGTAGTTGGGTCTAGGATGTTTCCCCTAGAAGTTGTTACAGTGGGAAAATCAACTTATGGAATGCTAAATATTCAAAGTTTGTTTGTAACTCCCAATGAAAAACTAAACATAGGTAATTATGTTTCTATTGCACCAGGAGCAACTTTTTTGTTAGGGGTAAACCATCAAACAGAAACATTTACTACTTTTCCTTTATATACCCGATTAATAAAGCCATCACCTATAGATGCAGTTAGTAAAGGGCCTATTATTATTGAAGATGAAGTTTGGATTGGAACTAATGCATTAATTTTTTCTGGAGTAAGAGTGGGAAAAGGAGCTATAATTGCTGCTGGAGCTATTGTGACAAAAGATGTACCACCTTATGCCATTGTTGGAGGAAATCCTACTAAGATTATAAAATATAGATATTCTGATGATATAATAAAATTGTTAATACCAATTAAACTTATAGATCTGCCAGAGGAATGGCTGAGAAATAATATTGAAACTTTATATAAAAAAATAGTAAGCATAGAAGATGTGCTGCATATAAAAAAATTAATAGATTTGCACAAATCAGATAAATGACAACTTCCAAAGTACGTATAATTGCAAGTTATTTACCTCAATTTCATCCAATTCCAGAGAATGATGAATGGTGGGGAAAAGGGTTCACTGAATGGACTAATGTTGGCAAGGCTAAACCTCTTTTTAAAAGGCATTATCAACCAAAAGTTCCTGCTGATTTGGGATATTACGATTTAAGACTTCCTGAAACAAGACAGGCTCAAGCAGATATGGCAAGAGAATATGGGGTTGAAGGATTTTGTTACTGGCATTATTGGTTTGGAAATAATCGCAGATTATTAGAAAGACCGTTTAATGAAGTATTGTCTTCGGGTAAACCAGATTTTCCTTTTTGTTTGGCATGGGCAAATCATAGTTGGGAAGACAAACAATTTAATAAAGAAGGTAGTAATAAAATGTTAATTGAACAACTATATCCTGGAGAGGAAGATTATATAAATCATTTTAATACGTTACTTCCTGCATTTAAGGATAAGCGATATATAAGAGTTGATGATAAACCATTATTTTTAATTTACAAACCTCACGACATACCTCAAATATCAGAATTTATTTCTTTATGGAACGAATTAGCTAAAGAAAATGGAATTAATGGAATTCATTTTGTTGCTCATACACACAATGTGAATGATATTGAACACTTTATGAATAAAGGATTTAATGCGGTTAATATAGTAAGATTGTTCCATTTCTTTAAACATGAATTATCAATTATAGAAAGAGCTTATACTAAAATCAAACGAATTGTTTTTAAAAAAGGTCAAATTTTTGATTACAGGAAGTGTTCAAAATATTTTCATGGAAAAGAAGACTATAATGAGAATTGTTATCCTTCAATGATCCCCAATTGGGATCATTCTCCAAGATCAGGAAGAGAAGGCCATATTTTTATTAATTCAAATCCATCTGCATTTAAAAAACATGTAAAATCGGTATTAGAAACTGTAAATAAAAAACAACCACAACATCAGATTGTTCTACTGAAATCATGGAACGAATGGGCTGAAGGGAATTATATAGAACCAGACTTGAAATACGGAAGAGGGCATTTAGAAGCATTGAAAGAAGCTATACAAGAAAATACAAGCAATTACTAAAAGACTGTTATGGGTATTGTAATTAGACAGAGCTTTAAAGCAACTATAATTAGTTATGTCGGTGCTGTTATTGGTGCTTTTATTGTAATTTTTATTTACCCAAAGTGTCTTACTCCAGAACAAATAGGCTTAACAAGAACTTTAACAGAAGCTGCTGTTTTTTTTGCTTTTTTTGCTCAAATTGGGATGAGTAATGTTGCAATTAAATTTTTTCCATATTTTAAAGATAACAAAGCCAATCACAATGGTTTTCCATTTTTAATTACGGTTTTACCCATTTTGGGTTTTATTCTATTTGTTTTTGTTTTTCTGATATTTCAAAATGATTTGAAATCAATTTTTCAAGAAAAATCAAGCTTGTTAAATGATTATTTCATACTTGTTATCCCTCTAACTCTTTTCTGGATGTACATTACAATCTATGAAACATATTCTTCATTATTGCAACGAATAGCAGTTCCAAAACTAATAAAAGAAATTATAATAAGAATACTAACTATACTTATAATAGGATTATTCTTTTATAAGTTAATAAATTTAAGTCAGTTTGTATGGTGTTTTGTAA
Source organism: Marinifilum sp. (assembly GCA_020718065.1). Classification (GTDB taxonomy): domain Bacteria; phylum Bacteroidota; class Bacteroidia; order Bacteroidales; family CG2-30-32-10; genus CG2-30-32-10. The sequence goes on from DYDE01000053.1 coordinate 17,510, forward strand.
TTATTTATGGTATTGCAACGCTTTTAAATATTTTCTACATTAATTCTATTCAAAAAATCAATCTAAAACCAAATTTTTCTTTTATAAATAAGCCACTTAGAAAAGAAATGTTGACTTTTATGTTGTTTATGATGGTCGTTGGAATTGGATCGAATGTTTCAAGCAGAATTGATATTTTTATGTTAGGAACTAAAGTTGGACTTTCAGGCACAGGAATCTATACAATAGCTTTTTTCATAGCTTCATTTATTGAAATGCCTTCTCGAGCAATTTTTCAAATAACAACTCCTTTTGTTTCTGATGCTCTAAAAAATAATGATATAGCTACTGTTGGTTCATTGTATAAAAGGATTGCCATTAACCAATTAATAATTGGTGGTTTGCTATTTCTACTTATTTGGATTAATGCAGACAATATATTTAAAATGATGCCTAATGGTCATTTATATGAAAGTGGAAAATATGTTTTATTATTCATAGGAATTGCAAAAGTTTTTGATGCTGCTACAGGTATTAATGCTACCATTCTTGGTTATTCCAAATACTATTATTATATTTTATTTTTTATTTTCTTTCTTGCAATCATAACAGTTGTAAGTAATTTAATTTTTTTACCATTATATGGCATTGTTGGTTCAGCAATTGCAACTGCTATTTCTATTGTATTATACAATACTATTATGGTAATATTTGTAAAAATTAAATTAAAAGTTCAACCATTTACATTTAACAATTTTAAAGCTTTGGCTGTTATATTGTTTTTTTTATTGATTAATTTTTTAATTCCGCCTTTTAATAATATATATGTTGATACAATTGTTAGATCCTTCTTTACAGTTGTATTTTTTGTGTTTGTAATTTACAAAATAAAAGCATCAAAAGATATCAATGATTTTGTGGTTAGTATCTATAATAAATATATCAAAAGCAGAATAAGCAGATAATAGTAAATTCTTTTTAATTCTTTTATTAAAATATGAAAGTTTTCAAATTTGGGGGTGCATCAGTGAAAAATGCTGAAGCTGTTAAGAATACAGCCAGAATTATTAATCTTTATCCAAAAGATAATTTATTGATAGTTGTGTCTGCTATGGGTAAAATGACTAATGCTTTGGAAGAGCTCAACAATGCTGTCTTCAATAATAAAAATGAAATCTATTCTCTTTTAAAAATTATTACTGATTTTCATTATAAAATTGTAAATGAATTATTTAAAGATAAGAATCATAAAATTTTTAGTGAGTTAGCTTCGTTGTTCAATTTACTAACAAAACAAGTAAACGAAATAACAACTGATAACTTTGATTACTCTTACGATCAGATTGTTTCATATGGAGAATTAATATCTACCAAAATCATTAGCAATTATCTTCATTTAGTTGGTATTGAAAATAATTGGATGGATGCAAGAGCGTTTATTAAAACAGATTATACTTATAGAGAAGGATCGGTTGATTGGGAACTTATCACTTATTTAACCAATAAGATATTATTACCTATATATTCAAGTAGCAAAGAAAGAAAAATAATTATTACACAAGGATTTATTGCTGGTACCAACACAACTACAACCACTACTCTTGGGAGAGAAGGTTCTGACTATACCGCTTCCATATTAGCCTTTGCATTAAATGCTGAAGATGTAACAATTTGGAAAGATGTTCCAGGAGTTCTTAACGCAGATCCTAAATATTTTAGTGTTACTGAAAAATTAAATTCTATTTCTTATCGCGAAGCTATTGAATTATCTTACTATGGAGCCACTATCATTCACCCTAAAACAATAAAACCTTTACAGAATAAAAACATTCCATTATGGGTGAAATCATTTATGGCTCCAGAGGAAGCTGGTACAATAATAAACAACGATACCGATTCAGATAATCTCATTCCTTCTTTTATTTTTAAAGTTGATCAGATTTTAATATCGCTTCTACCAAAGGATTTTTCGTTTATTGCAGAAGAAAACCTTAGTAAAATATTTGCTACTTTTGTTAAATACAATATAAAAATAAACCTGATGCAGAATTCTGCAATTAGTTTTTCTGTATGTATTGATAATAATCGTGAAAAAGCTCAACTATTAATAAAAGAGTTGCAACAAACATACAAAATTAAGTATAATGAAAATCTCGAATTGGTTACTATAAGACATTTTGATCAAAAAACCATTGATAGGGTAACTGTCGATAAAATAATATTGCTTGAACAAAAAAGCCGGGTAACAGCACAGTTGGTGGTGAAAAATATATAGTTTTTTTAATGTTGGATATGGATTATAGATGATGGATTATAGATGATGGATTATAGATGATGGATTATAGATGATAGATTATGGTTTTTGCTCTAATTGCTTTTCTTGATAACGCTTGTACCCATTAATCAGTTTAGCAATATATTCAACTTTTAGTCGCAATGCATCTACTTTTTCAATACCTATATAACCCAGTTCATTTGAAATATCAATTTGACAAACTACTTCCATTAAAGAGCTATAAGCCATATTAACAAAATGAATTCTGTCTTTAAAAGAGTTTCTAGAATTACCTTCTACAATATTACTGGCAATCGAAATAGCTGCTCTTCGTATTTGTGAAATCAGACCAAATTTCTCAGAATCGGGAAATTCTTTTGTTGCAAAATAGATTTCTTTTATGAATTTTTTCAATTCAATATATAAATCAAGTTTTTCAAACCCGAAAATGTATTTTGTATTCATTATTAAATGTTTAAAATATTTAAAGATTACAAGATACTAAACCATTATCATCTTTAATCAATCATCCATAATCTATCTCTTATAAATCATCCGGAATTACAATTGGAAAATCATAATTGAATTCCAGAAAACGAGGTTTGCCAATGATATGAGAAACAAAATCAACATAAGCATCTGTAAATGTAAATTTGTTTGCATCATAATACTCTTCGGGCAGACATTTATTGCCAACTTGTCCCATATCAATAGAAGAAGTATTAAATTCTTCCAATTCCTGATAATTAACAATCTTATTAATTACAGGCATCTGACCATATTGTTCTCTGAGTAATAAGTCAACAACCTTATCTGCAAGTGTCATTGTCAATCTTCTGTCATAATTCCGACAAACACCTGCACGAGCATAATATCCAGAAATTTGTGCCCTGGCTTCAATTTTTAATTTATGAAAAATTTCAGAAGCAATCAAACCACTCACTCCTCCAAATCTGCGATGTCCATATTCATCAACTTCAGAGCTTGCACATACTACATCAGTAGCATCAATTTCTGGATTATACCAACGAACTCCTTCAGAAACAGCAATAATCAAAGCCTTTTTAGGTGAACTCATGTATCTTTCCTTAACACTTTCCAAAAAGAATTCAATTCTTTCTTTGGTCATTTCTATTTCAGGAACTAAAGCCATCTCTGCACCACCAAAACAAGCAGCACCTGTGAGCCAACCAGCATCGCGTCCCATCACTTCAAGAACTATAATACGTGAATGTGATTCAGCAGTGGTTCGTAGATTTGCTGAATATTCCATAACTGCTTTTGCTGCTGATGGAAATCCAGGGCACAAAACGGCTTCAATTTCATTTCCATTGTATGTATGCATAGTACGAGTTCTTAGATCATTGTCAATTGTTTTTGGAAAACCTATTACTGGAATACCTTCCGTTTCATATAACCTTTTTGCAGCTCCATTGGTATCATCACCACCAATTGAAACCAATACATCTATTTTATATCGTTCAATATTTCTTAATATTTGTGGAACTCTATTCTCAGGGTTTTTATTTGAAGGGAATGGATTGGTTCTACTGGAACGTAATGCTGTTCCTCCATACCATCCGTCATAAGGTTGATGGGTAAGGTCAAGTACATCGCCATCGCCTAATAATCCTTTCCATCCTTTGCGTATTCCATAAACCTTATAACCTAACAGTGAAGCTCTGTTTCTAACTGATTCAATACTTGAATTTAATGCAGGTGTATCTCCACCTCCGGTTAATATTGCTAAAGTTTTTCCATGATAAAGTTTATTCTTCGGTTCCATCTTTGTTGTTTTATATGTTTGAAAATTATTTTATATTTAATTTACTTTTTATTGTTTCTGTTATATTTTCTTTACTCACTTTCAATTGCTCACCATTAGTCATATTCTTTAAAGTAAGCATATTGCTTGCTATTTCATCGCTTCCTACAATAACTACAAAAGGAATATTCTTATTATTGGCATAGCTCATTTGTTTTTTGAATTTATCAGCATCAGGATATAATTCTGCATTTATTCCAACTCTACGAACTTCATCAACTATGGGCAAGCAATACTCTTCTGCTTTTTCACCTGAAATTGCAAATAAAACTTGCGTAGAATTAGCAAAATTGTTAGGAAATAATTTGAGCTCATTTAATACATCATAGATACGATCTGCACCAAAAGAAATACCCACACCAGAAACATCTTTCAAACCAAAGATACCAGTTAAATCATCGTACCTGCCACCACCACAGATGCTTCCGATTATCACATCGTTTGCTTTTACTTCAAATATTGCTCCAGTGTAATAATTTAAGCCACGTGCGAGAGTGATATCAAACTCTACTTTTGATTTGATCTTTAAATGGGTTAAATAATTAAATACATTTTGTATTTCATTTATACCATTTTTCCCAATCTCAGAACTACTTAATTTTTTACTCAAAGAATTAAATATTTCATTTTCAGAATCATTTTTGAAAATATCAAACAATTTTAATACACTATTCTCTTTTAAACCTTTCTCTATAAGTTCCTTTTTTACGTTTTCCCAACCAATTTTATCAGCTTTATCAATAGCTACAGCAATATCAGTTAACTTTTCTGGTTCTCCTATTGCCTCTGCCAATCCATTAAGAATTTTTCTATTATTTATTTTGATAGTTACATTTATACCAAGAACACTAAAAACATCATCAATAATTTGAATAAGTTCAACCTCATTTAACAAAGATTGACTACCAATAATATCCACATCACATTGATAGAATTCTCTATATCTCCCTTTTTGTGGTTTGTCTGCCCGCCAAACTGGTTGTATCTGATATCTTTTAAACGGAAATGTTATTTCATTGCGATGCATCACCACATAACGGGCAAAAGGTACTGTTAAATCATAACGTAGCGCTTTTTCGGAAATTAATGAAGTGATTTGTTTGGCACTTTTTGTTTCAATATCAGTAGATTTAACATTCTCAATAAAATCTCCAGAATTAAGAATCTTGAATATTAGCTTATCTCCTTCTTCTCCATATTTGCCCATCAGCGTAGAAAGATTTTCCATAGCAGGTGTTTCTATCTGAACAAAGCCATATCGTTGAAAAACTTGTTGAATAGTATTAAAAATATAGTTTCTTCTTAATGTTTCTAAAGGTAAAAAATCTCGTGTTCCTTTTGGAATAGCAATGTTTGTGGCCATTTTGATATTTAATATAATATTTTGTTGTAAAAGTAGGAATTTTTTCAATTACACAAGACTTGACTTTAATTTCATTGGTAGAAATTATATAAAATATTGTATCAAAACAAGTTGTTTAAATGTTGATAACTCTTAAATAAACTAAAATGTTTTAAATAGAAAATGTTTTACTTTTACAAGTTCATCAAAAAAGAAAATTATGCTTGATACTAAAATATTGAAACCCGATTATATTTTTGAAGTTAGCTGGGAGATCTGTAATAAAGTTGGTGGTATTTATACTGTACTTTCTACAAAAGCTTTCACCTTAGTTAAGGAACATCGCGATAATCTGATATTTATAGGACCAGATGTTTGGAAAGAAACACGAGATAATCCAGATTTTACTGAAGATAAATTTCTTTTCAGATCATGGAGGGAACATGCAGAAAAAGAAGGTTTACATTTTAAAATCGGAAGGTGGAATATTGCAGGGAACCCTGTTGTAATACTTGCAGATTTTACTACATACTTTTCTATTA
>DYDE01000054.1 GCA_020718065.1 Marinifilum sp.
CAAAAGGAAAATCAAAAATCGGCTCTACACTAAAAGGTATTGGACCAACATACACTGATAAAGTTAGCAGATGTGGCATACGTATTGGAGATATAACAACTTCCACATTTAATGAAAAATACATTCAATTAAAACAATATCATTTATCATTAATTAAAAACTTTTATCACTTTGATTTCTCTGATTATTTGATTGATAAATTAAGTTTTGAAGAATATGAAAAAAGGTGGTTTTCTGCAATTGATTATATTAAAAATTTTAACTTAATAGATAGTGAATATTATGTAAATTCTTGCCTGGAAAAGAATAGCAGTATTATTGCCGAAGGTGCTCAAGGCTCAATGCTTGATATTGATTTTGGAACATACCCCTTTGTTACATCTTCCAATACCATTTGTGCCGGAGCTTGCACAGGACTGGGCATATCTCCAAATAAAATTGGTGAAGTATTTGGTATTTTTAAAGCATATTGCACCCGGGTTGGTAGCGGACCTTTTCCAACCGAGTTATTAGACAATACTGGTGACCTATTAAGAGAAAAAGGACACGAATTTGGCTCTACAACCGGAAGACCAAGAAGATGTGGCTGGTTAGATCTACCTGCATTAAAATACGCAATAATGCTCAATGGAGTTACAAAACTTATAATGATGAAAGCAGACGTTCTTAATGATTTTGAAACCATTAACGTTTGTACCCATTATATTCGTGGAGACAAAAAAACAGATAGCATTCCTTTTGATATGAATATTGAAGATTACAAACCGGTTTACATTGAATTTAAAGGATGGAAAACCAGTTTAGATGGCATTACCAAGAAAAATGAAATGCCTTTGGCTCTTAAAGAGTATATTGCTTTTCTTGAAAAAGAATTAAAGGTACCTATTGATTTTATTTCTACCGGACCTGATAGAACCCAAACAATTACATAATATACTGCAAACGGGATAAATTTACACATAATTGGTATATGGAATAAAGATATAGACATGTAAATGCCTTATACTTCTATACCTTAAAATGCTTAATTCTCCACATGCAAAGGATAACAATTTTTACTATTTTAGAAAGTAAAATTTAAAGCAATGCTTGGCATAAAAGGTAGTTGATCTACTCTTTCATATTTAACCCTGTCAAAATAAAAGATATTATTTCTGTCATAAACATTGGTTACACTAAAGCTTGCTTCAAGCACTGAGTTACTTCCAAGTTGAAACTTCCTTTTTAAAGTTAAATCAAGACGATGATAATAAGGCAATCTGCCTTTGTTTAAATCTCCATATATTAATGACATCGTTCCATTTACCCTTGTATAATCGGTATTTATGCCTTCGTTAAAGATATTGCGTTCATAATAACCCTGAGATTGTGTAAATGGAAACCCTGAACCAAAATTCCATCTTGCACTAACATCCCAATTTAAATCTTTACCTAAAGTATAAGATGTAACTACATTTACATTATGTCTTCTATCATAATGAGGAACATAATGAATAACACCATCATAACGGGTTACATAACCCAAAGAATATACGCCCCAGAAATAGAAACGCATGTAATCATATTTAATAGTTACATCTACTCCCTTTGCTTCTCCTGTTTCTACTATATAATCTTTCTTTAAAATATCTGGTTTTGCATAATTAGCAGCATTGTCATCATATATTTTGTTTCTGTTCAAATTGGTGAGCTGAATAAAATTTTTATAATAACCCTCTAAATTCAAAGATATATGTTTTGTAATATCATATTCTCCACCAAAAATAATGTGATATGCTTTTTGCAAATGACTTTTTACGGGTTTACCATCAAATTCCTTTGTTAAGTTTTCAGGTCCTGACAGAAAACCATAAAACAAATTGACAACATCTCTGTCAGAGCTGGCACTCATTAAATTTTGAGAATATAAACCACCTGCTAATTTTAGTCTAAAATTATCTGTAATAAGATATTTCATTGCCAATCTCGGTTCTGGAGAAAACTCAGAAAGCGATGCATAATACTGTAATCTCAGACTTGGTTCAAATTTAAATTTTTCTTTGGACATTTTATATTTCACATAAGCTGCAGCTTCTGTGGTAAAATCCTGTTGCTGAATTTTTCTGTTAAAGGAATTGTAGAAATTAAAATCTGTTTGAAACCCAAGTACTTCTACTCCATATTTTATCTCATTTTTTCCCATAAAATAGGTAATAGCCAATCCTCCATTAAACCCTCCTATTTTACTTGTTCTTGCAGGATTGTCAGATTCTTTAAAACTAATATCATAGGTAGAACCAGCTAAAATTCCTTCAATTAATGTGGGTGATGAACCCGGAATTACTATAAAGTTGGCTCCCATTCCGGATGATTTCCATTTGAAATCAGACAATGCTTTATATCCAGTAACCTTATCTTCAAAATTAAAACCAAAAACATTTAATTTACTGCCATTTTCAGTACTTAGAGAAAGTTTTCCATAAAGATCCATAAAGTTAAAAGGCAATCCTGCAGAATCTATATACTTATAAAACATCTTGGAACTCTCTTTTAAATAGGAGTTTTTAGCAGAAATTACATAGGTTATTGAACTGGGACTTTGTTCTTTAGATTTTTTTATTGGACCTTCCAACATTAGGTTTGCACCAAAAGTACTTGCTCCTATTTTTCCTTTTGTGTTCTTTTTGTTTCCGTCTCTGGTAGTAATATCCATAATAGAAGAAATTCTTCCTCCATATTCAGCACCAAAACCACCAGTAAACACATCTGCACTTCTCATTATATCTGTATCAAACACAGAAAACAATCCAATTGAATGAAAAGGATTGTATATAACCATACCATCAAGCAAAACCTTATTCTGTATCGGAGAACCTCCTCTTATATATAATTGACCACCCTGGTCACCTGTGAACACAACTCCAGGAAGAACCTGCAAATATTGCGCAAAGTCTGGAGTTCCTCCAATTGTTGGTATTTGCTTTATTTCTTTGGGTGAAACCTTTATGACGGATGTTCTAATTTCTGTTTTTGAAACATTCGATTCAGAAGTAATATTTATAACTTTTAATTGTACAGAAGATTCTGACAATGTGAGATTCTTTGTTACAATATCTCCCGATTTAAGCGTAATTGGTATCTTCAATGTATCGTATCCTACAAAAGTTACCATTAGGGTGTAGTTCCCTGCAGGAACTTTGGAAATGGTATAATATCCATTTTGATCAGTAGTTGCTCCGAAAGTGGTTTTATACAAATATACATTTGTAAAAATGATTGGTTCTCCTGTTTTTTGCTGGTAAACAAAGCCTCTAATATTGGCCGTCTGGCAATTTGCTATTTCAATAAAAGCTACAAAGCAAATTAAAAAAGGGACTAAAATAAATTTCTTATAGTTCATATATTAATAAAAATCTTAATAGATAATAGCAGTAAACTTAGTTATTTTTAAGACCCCGTAAAATTAGTTATTATCTGATTAATACAAAATTTTAAATGATTTTTTTAATGCAATATTTTATATAATAATTCTTTTAACAATTCTCCTTCGCTGGCTGAAATATTATCAATTCCTTTTGATTTTAAATCATATTCTCTCAAATAACCAACAATGGCAATAAGCTTTCCTGCATTATAATTTTTGGCTGCAAGCTGATAATCATTAACAAAAAATGGATTTATTGACAAGGCAGACGCTACATTATTTCTCGATTTATCAGACAACGAATGGTAAATAAGTATCTTCGAAAAGAACTGGAAGAAATTTGCCAATGTAACTACCAAGGGATTGTCTCTTGGATTGGCAGCAAAATAATTGATAATTTGGTTTGCTTTAAAAATATTTTTAACACCAATTGCTTTTTGAAGCTCAAATACATTAAAATCTTTACTTATTCCAATGTTTTGTTCAATATGGTCTGGCGTTATTTCTGTATTAGCAGGAATATTTAGCATTAATTTACCTAATTCATTTGCAATTCTGGATAAATCAGCACCCAAATATTCCGACAGCAATACAGCAGCCTTAGGAGAAATAGAATATTTCTTTTGTTTTAAAAAATTAACGATCCATTCCGGCAACTGATTGTCGTATAATTTGTCAGACTCGAACAATATGCCATGTTTTGCAACCGATTTTGTAAAAACCTTCCTTTTATCCAGCGTTTTGTATTTATAGCAAATAACAAGAATGGTCGATTTAAGCGGATTCTCCACATAGCTTAAAAACTCATCAATTTTATCAAGGTTTTGTGCTTCTTTAATAATTATTACCTGGTGATTGGCCATCATTGGAAATCGTTTTGCATAGCCAATTAATGTATGTACATCCGTGTCTTTGCCATACGAAATAGTAAGATTGAAACTTTTTTCCGATTCATCGAGCACATTTTCTTCAATATAATCAGATATCTGATCAATAAAAAAGGGCTCCTCCCCCATCAGCACATAAACAGGATGATAAACTTTGTTCTTTAGATCTGAAATGATTTGTTCGAATTTCATTAAAATAGAGTATGTAGATTTGCTTTATTCGAGGTTGTCGAAACGCAGGTGTTTAACTGTAAGTCCGTTATTTTTCAATTCGTTCAACGAGTCCACTCCTATTTTTAAATGTTCTTCTACAAACTGTTCCGTAACTTTTTTATCACTTGCCTCTGTTTTAATGCCCGATGAGATCATAGGCTGGTCAGATACCAGTAGTAATGCTCCTGTTGGAATATGATTTGCAAAACCGACAGAAAAGATAGTGGCCGTTTCCATATCAATACCCATACAACGTATTTTGCGAAGGTATTTTTTAAATTCCTCATCATGTTCCCACACCCTTCTGTTGGTGGTGTATATGGTTCCTGTCCAGTAATCGCGGTTATAATTACGTATAGTTGTTGAAACTGCTTTTTGCAGATTAAATGCTGGCAAAGCAGGTACTTCGGGTGGAAAATAATCATTCGATGTTCCATCTCCCCTTATTGCTGCTATCGGCAATATCAAATCGCCCAACTCGTTCTTCATTTTCAAACCACCACATTTACCGAGAAACAAACATGCTTTTGGTTTCACAGCACTCAGCAAATCCATAATTGTTGCTGCATTAGGACTACCCATACCGAAGTTTACAATAGAAATATTATCAGAAGTAGCTGTTGGCATCGAGCGGTCTTCCCCTTTTATCTCAACATTGTTCCATTCGGCAAACATCTGAACATACTTATGAAAATTGGTTAACAGTACATATTTTCCAAATTCTTTTGTATGTGTCCCTGTATATCTGAACAACCAGTTTTCAGTTATTTCTTCTTTTGTCTTCATCTGTATGTTTTTTAATTGATATTATTGTCAGCGCAATGTTCGCTATATGTTCTTTTCTATACGTATTCCTACCTTATTCGGCAGGTAAACTTTTGTTTATGGACACTTCATTGCAATATTAATTATTTTTAGAAAGCAAATTTACTTGTTTTCGGGCAATTTAATTAATTTTGATAATTATTTTCTGCTATGCAAAAACTAAATCTGCCGGAATACCCTATAAAGTTTGGAAAAATTTCTGATAAACTTTCTGTTTTCGACCCCATCAGAAAACAATATGTTGTTTTAACTCCCGAAGAATGGGTACGGCAAAATTTTCTTTTGTTCCTGATAAACGATAAAAAGTATCCTTCCTCTTTGTTGGCGATCGAAAAAAAAATTGTTTTAAATACCCTTACCAAACGTTGCGATATTGTTGCTTACAACAACAGCGGAAAAGCCCTGCTTATTGTAGAATGCAAAGCCCCAAATATCGATATTACCCAGCAAACCTTCGACCAGATAGCACGCTACAATATGAAACTTAAAGTTAGCCATCTAGTTGTAACCAATGGGTTGAAGCATTATTGCTGTTTTATTGATTTCGAAAACAACAATTATCGTTTTTTGGAAGGAATTCCGGATTATATGGAGCTTTGATTTTTGTTGCATAGCGTTTACAGGAAATTTTTTTTCATAAATGTGGAAATTCTTATGGATTATTTGAGGGTACTTTTGCTTAATAGTAAAGTTTTTCTGCCCTTTTGGAACTTTCTTTCGCATTATTGGATAATTCTTTTGCATTTATAAACTTTTCTTTTGCACTATCGGAACTTTCTTTTGCATTTAAATTCTTTTCTTTGGTGTTATCGGAACTTTCTTTTGCACAAAAGAAGTTTTCTTTCGCATTATCGGATAATTCTTTTGCATTAATGGTACTTTCTTTTAAGAAAAAGAACTTTTCTTTGGGGTTATCGGAACTTTCTTTTGCATAAATGAAGTTTTCTTTGGCATTTTAGAAAATTCTTTTACATTTTGGAACTTTCTTTTGTGTTAAAATAGTTTTCTTTGGCATTTTAGAAAATTCTTTCGCATTTTGGAACTTTCTTTGGCATTTTGGAAGTTTTCTTTGATGAGTTATAGTTTGTTAACAGGGGGTATAAATAAATATTTTCATAAATTACTATTCGAATAGTATCTAAATAAAAAAACCTCCTGTGTTTGAAGAAGGTTTTTTAGGTTCAGATTTAATACCAAGTTGCGTTCAAAGATACAATTTCAATGCACTTCGCTTTTGAAATTGTTTTTGAACTGATTCAGCATAATACCAAATAAGCATTCATTTTCGGATATTTCCTCTATGAATGCAACTTGGTATAAAAAGCTGAATGAGCTTGAACAGGGAAAAGAATAAGGTTAAAAAAAATATTGGCTACGGTTAATTCCCTACCGGGAAAAGAGGAATGGAGGTAAGATATTCTTCTATTGATATTATTCCCCTAGCGGGGAAATCATAACTTTATTGTATTACCAGCTTCTTATTTACAGATCCTTTGTCTGTTTGTATTTTAACCAAATAAATGCCTGTGGTTAAGGAATTGGCATCTATTTCCATTGAGGTTTGGGAATAGAAAACTTTTGATAATACTAACTCTCCCTGTATATTGAAAATTTTAATATTTGTTTCTTTTGGGGGTTCTCCATTGTTTGTGATGGTGATTTTACTATTGGAAGGATTAGGGAAAAGATTAAAATAAGATTCTGACGAGGTAGATATATTATTAAAAGAACCACCACCATTAGTTGTTTTTAGAATAGTACCATATTGTCCTACAACATATCCGGTTTCATTATCCAAAAAATAAGCTCGTCCAATATAATTAGTAGTACCACTTTTGATATCAAACCAACTTGTTCCACCATTTGTGGTTTTTTTGATTTTGCCGGACCCTCCAAAAACATAAGCTGTATCATTACTTGTAAAATAAACCATGCAATAGGAATTATTAGTAATCCCCATTTTAATTGCTGTCCAATTTGAACCTCCATTCGTAGTTTTTAGAATAGTATCTACACCACCCAGGTAACCATTATTGTCATCAATAAAAGAAATAGAACTCAAGTAAGTAGTGGTTCCACTAGTTTGAATAAACCAACTTTCCCCAGCATTCGTTGTTTTTAAAATTTTACCTAGCCAACCAACCGCATAACCAGTATTTATATCAGTAAAGTAAACAGATTCCAAACCATCCTGATGCAACCCACTTTCTTTAATAGACCAATTATCACCACCATCAGTTGTCTTAAAGATATATCCATATCCTCCTACTATAAACCCATTCAATATATCAGTAAAATAAACGGAAGTGAAATCCATAAAATAACCACTTGTTAGTGAAATCCAATTTGTCCCGGCATTAGTCGTTTTCAAAATGGTACCACCATGACCAACGGCATAACCAATATTTGAATTAGGAAAGTAAACAGAATTTAAAGAACTGTATGTTCCACTTGTTTGAGAAAACCATTGTGAACCTCCATTGGTTGTTTTTAAAATAGTTCCCCAAAGACCAACGATATATCCAGTATTAACATCAGTAAAATAAACAGAACATAAAAGTTCTGTATTTCCTTTTGTTTGAATTGTCCAGTTATTGCCACCATTTGTTGTTTTAATTATCAATCCACCTTTTCCAACAGCATAACCAATATAAGTATTAACAAAATACACAGAGCGCAATCCACTACGATTTCCACATGATTGTACATGCCATGCTGCTCCGCCATTGTTTGTCATAAGAATCATACTACTATTTTCATTATCTGGATCCCCAACTGCATATCCTGTATTGTTATTAACAAAGTAAACGGAATATAAGTCAGCCCATGGTCCACCATATTTGTATTCCCATGACAAACCTCCATTTGTAGTTTTTATTGTTGTTCCAGTATAACCAACTGCAAAACCAGTAAAAGTATCCGTAAAGCAAACAGATAATAATCCTTCATTGATCCCGCTTGTCAAGGGTGTCCAATTAGCCCCGGCATTGGTAGTTTTTAATATGACACTAGAATGGGGATAATCTATACCTCCAACTATATAACCAGTATTATTATCTGCAAAATAGACTGAACACAAAGGATCTGTTGTTCCACTTATTTGTGGAAACCAAGATGTACCAGCATTGGTCGTTTTTAAAATCGATCCACCATCACCAACTATATAACCATTATCAAAATCAGTAAAGTAAATTGAATTTAAGTTATGAATTGTGCCAGTTGATAAGGATGTCCAGTTTGTGCCACCAGTGTAGGTTTTAATTAAAGTACCAGTATCACCAACAACATATATTATATTTGCATCTGTAAAAAATAAAGAATTTAAATTAAGAATTACACCACTTGTTAAAGAATACCAGTCAGCTCCACCATTTGTTGTTTTTATGATTGTACCGAAATTACCCACAGCACAACCAGTTTCAAGATTATTAAATTTTACACATTTCAAATCGTTGCATGTTGGCATAGGATTGATGCATGTCCATTGCGAAAAAGCAAAACCAGAAATAATCATTAAAGAAAGGGAAATGTAAAATTTTTTCATATGTGTTTAGAATAATAATGACACTTCAAATATACATTTTTTTATTCTAAGCAGCAATGATTTAGTTAGATAATTTCAACTATTTCAAAATTATATAATCCAATTGTTTTTTCGACAGATCTGCTTTCTTTATTTTTATCTTCACCTTGTCTCCCAAACGATAGGTGTTTCCATAGCGTTGACCTATCACACAATAGTTATCCTCATCCAGGTAATAAAAATCGTCATCAATATCTTTCAATCTCACCATTCCTTCGCATTTGTTATCAACAAGCTCTACAAATATACCCCATTTGCTAACACCCGAAATCAAACCATCGAACACCTGCCCCACTTTATCAATCAAAAACTCAACCTGTTTGTATTTTGTGGAAGCCCTTTCGGCATCTGCAGCCTTTTTTTCCATATCAGATGAATGCTTGCACATAACTTCGTAATCGTCCACATTCTTAATTGCTTTTCCACCTTTGAGGTAATAATCCAAAAGCCGGTGAACCATTAGATCGGGATATCGCCTGATAGGAGAAGTAAAATGTGTATAATAATCGAAAGCCAAACCATAATGTCCGATGTTTTCGGTGGTGTAAATTGCTTTTGCCATCGTACGAATTGCCAGGGTTTCTATCATGTTCTCCTCCCCTTTCCCGATAATATCATGTAGCAATCGGTTCATCGAATCTGCAACTGTTTTTCGCGAAGCGGTCTTTAGTTTATAACCCAACTTACCCACAAATTCGGAGAAGTTTTGAAGCTTTTCCGGATTAGGTTCGTCGTGTATCCTATAGACAAAAGGTTTTGGGGTTTCATTTTCCTTTTTCTTTCCTATTAATTCTGCTACTTTTCTATTGGCAAGCAGCATAAAGTCTTCTATCAGTTTGTTTGCTTCTTTCTGCTGAACAAAGTAAACACTTATAGGTTTGCCTTTTTCATCCAGTTTAAACTTAACCTCCACCCTGTCGAAATCGATAGAGCCCTTTTTGTATCTTTCCTGTCTCAGCTTAGAAGCAAGGTTATGTAAGGTCATAATTTCAGCAACATACTCTCCTTTTTCTGCTTCTATCACTTCCTGCACTTCGCCATAAGCAAAACGGCGGTTCGATTTGATCACTGTTTTTCCATACCACTCATTATATATGTGGGCATTTTCGTCCATTTCGAAAACAGCAGAGAAACAAAGTTTTTCTTCATCCTGTTTCAGAGAACAAACTCCGTTCGATAAATGTTCGGGCAACATAGGAATGGTTCTGTCGACCAGATAAACAGAAGTTCCTCTTTCTAAAGCTTCTTTATCAAGAACAGAACCTGGAGTAACATAATAAGAAACATCAGCAATATGCACACCCACTTCCCAATTACCATTAGGCAATTTAAGCAGCGAAAGTGCATCATCAAAATCTTTTGCATCAGCCGGGTCGATGGTCATGGTAAATATATTCCTAAAGTCACGTCTGTTCTTTATTTCGTGTTGTGGTATTTCTGTAGGATAACGATTTGCTTCTATTTCAGCTTCTTTTGAGAAAGACAAAGGAAACATATATTCAGCAAGTATCGAATTCATTTCCACATCATTGTCACCTGGTTTTCCCAAAATAGTAACCACTTTTCCAAATGGATTTCGAGCCCGTTCGGGCCATTCCGAAATTTCTGCTATTACTTTTTGTCCATCTTTTGCGCCATTCAGGTTTTCTAATGGAATAAAAATATCAACAGGCATCGATTGGTTATCAGGAATAAGAAAAGCAAATTTGCCTGATAGTTGAATAATTCCAACATACTTGCTTTTGCCACGTTCTAATATTTCTATTATTTCCCCTTCGAGTCTTCTGTCTTTCCGTTTTGGTAACAAATACACTTTCACTTTATCACCATTCAAAGCCCTGTTGGTATTATTAGACTGTATCATTATATCTTCAGGACATTCGTCAGAAGCAACATACGCTTTTCCTGATGATGTCATATCAACAATCCCTGTGATGTACGATTTATTATCTGCTCTCTTTACACTTTTTGATGTATTCCGTTTGTATTTTCCTTTGTTGTCTTCTATCAACTCTCTTTGTGCACAGAGTTCAACAAGCGCAGAATTTATCTTTCGTTTTGTTTCATCGTCTTTAACATCAAATATCTTTGCAAGTTGTTTGTAATTAAATAATTGATTAGGATTTCCATCAAACACTTCCAGAATTTCTTTCTGAAAACGCTTTTTAATTTTATTCTTCTTCATTTTAAATAGTATTTAGTAATAAGTGTTTAGTCATTAGTGTTTTGAAGCAATATACTTTCTTTAACCATTTATCAAATTAACGGGACTTCTATAAATTGCTTTTTCTTCGTTGGACTTCAATTTTAAAATCTTCATTTACTAATGTAAACTCCGGTTTTAAAATATTGTCCGCCTCGAAAAATCTAATTTTTAGAAGCCCTCTTAATAACAATCATAATATTAAAATTTGAGTTTATAATTGATTGCATATAGCTTTAATACATAATCAGACAAAAGTAATCAAAAAAATGCTTAAAACTATGTTAATAAATTATTAAGCCTCCGAAAGTGCAATGCTATAAATCAATTGCGATCATTAATCTGCTGTTATATTATTTGGCTTGACAAAGCAACATACAATCAGACTTGTATTTATTTAAAAATTTATGTAAGTTTGTATTAGATTTATTAACAGACTATCATAATATGGGTTTTCTTTTACCATCATCAGCAAGAAAGACAAATATCTTAATGTGCTTTTTGTTAATCTTTCTGGTTTTTAACCTTGCCTGCCACACCCACAAGCATACTCCCAAACAAAAGAAACCAATAAATACATTAATAAAAAATAAAGATAAAAACCATAATAACAACAATAGCAATAATAACAACAATACCAATAACAATAATACCAATAACAACAATACTGGAAATAAATTTTATACAAATTATTCAAAAAAATGGGGTGTTAAGCTTGAAGGCAATGAAAACAAAAAGATAATTGAAAGCATTGATAGTTGGTTGGGAACTCCATACAAATATGGAAGTATGACTAAATCAGGTACCGATTGTTCAGGTTTTACTTTGAATGTGTATAAAGAATCCTGTAATCTTAAATTAAACCGAAGTGCTGCCGATCAGGTAAACAATGTAACACTAATTGATAAGGACAACTTAAAATTTGGCGACCTCGTTTTTTTTAAAATATCGGGAAATAAAGTATCGCATGTAGGCATATATATTAACGATTCTAAGTTTGCACATGCTTCAACCAAAAAAGGAGTTACCATCAGCGACTTGAACGATGCCTATTATAAAAAGTATTTTTACAAAGGTGGAAAGGTTAAGAAATAAAAGTGACTAAAGTGAGCTAAAGTTTGAAGTGCCTAGAGTGAACTAAAGTGCCTAAAGTGAATTAAAGTTAAAATATCAACATGTTTTATATTTTAATGAACAAGAAAATTGGTTACTAATAACTTTAGGCACTTATTAATAAAAAATATTGAATATGGACAATCTTACTTTAAAGAAAAAGCTTATAGAATCATGTGAAAAAATTCAGAAGGAACGTATTGAGGCTATTCAAAGTGCCATGGATGAAGCACAACAATCCGCAAATGAATATGGGGCTCCAAAAGACAGGTACGATTCATTCAGAATGCAACAGCTCAATAAGAAAGATATGTTCGGAAGTCAATTGCAAAAAGCCAATAGCGAATATATTGCATTGGAAAAAATAAATGAGCTCAAAGGAATAAAAAAAGTAGAATTTGGGGCTGTTGTTATAACTCCTGAACAAAAATTATTTATTTCCATCAGTCTTGGCAAAGTGGAAGTGGGTAATGATTCCTTTTTCGCCATTTCTCCCAATGTCCCTATATACGAAGCAATGAAAGACAAAAAGAAAAACGATACATTTACTTTCAGGGGCAAAACATCTAAGATTATTGATGTTTTTTAAGAATCCTTTTTTTAATTTACGTAGTAGGTTTTAAAAATATTAATCTTGTCAAACAAACTCTAATAGACGAAAGTATGGCAGCTTCAAAGGCAAATAAATCACAGCCTCGTAGAGGCGATATTATGGTAGTACAGCATACCCAATCCAACATCAAGCCTCGTAGAGGCGACATTATATAATACAAATATGGCAAACACATACACACAACTTAGCACGCATGTTGTCTTTGCAGTTAAAGGGCGAGAAAACATATTACCTGCCAAAATGCGTCCTGAATTATTCAAATATATCTCTGGAATTTTAACCAATAACAATCAATTTTCCTTAGCAGTAAATGGATACAAAGACCATGTCCATCTATTTTTTGAAATGACTCCTAAAAAACTCTTTCGGATATTGTAAGAATTGTAAAAGCCAATTCCTCTAAATGGATTAATGAGAACCGATTTGTTGCAGGAAAATTCTCATGGCAGGAAGGTTATGGTGGGTTTGCATATTCCCGATCGCATCGTGATGATGTGATAAAATACATCATCAAACAAGAGGAACATCATCATCAAAAGACATTTCGTGAGGAGTATCTGAACATTCTGAAATCATTTGAAATTAGTTTTGATGAACAATATATTTTTGAATTTTATGAATGAATTTGTTATCAATAATATCGCCTCTACGAGGCTCTTAAAACTTTTATCTTTCTATTCTACCATAATTCCGCACCCACGGTGCTTCTTTAGCAAACAATAACTAGCGGGAATAAAACAATAAAGTTTCGTAAAGACTATTGTTATTTTTTTATAAAATACTTCTTTTGAAACCAACTCTAACTTATTGGTAGAAAATTGACTATAAATAACTCATATAAACACTTAACTATTAATAACATTTACTATTTGTTAAATTATAATACAATATTTGAGTTTTATATATTAATAAGAAAACGACAATTAAACAATATTGGCTTTTAATAAAATTGCATTTCTTTAAACTTTCCATTATTTTTACCGAAAAAATCATAATTATGGAAATAGGAATAGGTTCACGTATTAAACACAAATCCTTTGGTGTAGGTGTTATTGTTCAAGTTAAAACAAATGCATATTATATCACTTTTATTGAAAGCGGTTCTAAAGTAATTTCGCGCGATGTTGAAAACGAGTTAGAAATTATTGATGCAACAATAGCATCCGAAGATATCGTTTCGTTACACGATGTTGAAAAATGTCTTGCATTTATTATAAAACAGTATGCCGACATTCAGGAAACTGTTCAAATAGGTAATAAATGGGCAGGTGGTTCGCTCATTCTGCAACCTGGTGATAAAAGTTTAAAAGAAAAAGTTATCCCCATTGATGCCTTTTTTCATAAAATAGTAATGATACGCGATCGTTTAAGAACACTTGAACAAAGAGTTAATGCGAGTAAAATGACAGATGACGAAAAGGTAAATATTCAGCAATATATTACCAGAGTATATGGCAGCTTGACTTCTTTCAATGTTCTGTTTAAAAATCCACAGGATTATTTTGTAGGAGATAAAGCAGAATAATTAATCCTTTTATATATTATCAATTGCTTATTCCTTCTTAGGGAATAGGTTTTCTACATAAGAAAAAAAGATTGAAAGATTATCATTCACTTCATCTTTTATTTCCATTGGTCTGCCTCCATCAATTGACAGGATGTATTTACTTGTGTCTGTTGTGATATATAATCTTATACCTGTTTCTACCCTATAGTTTTTTTCGTTAACAGTATATTTTTTCTCATAATTTTTATATAAAGACAATTCTTTTAACTTAACTTTTATTGCAATAATAATTGAATCGTTCAGATTCATTTGTTTATGCTCCTCTTCATTGGCAGGATATCCATTGTAGTCATAGTCGTAATATAACACTCCTTTTTTCAATGACAGCGTTGTAGAATAGTTATGAGAATCTTTTGAAGATTCGCTATAAGAATCGACCGTTACAAATGAGAATATAGTATCACTTACCAACTTTTTTGATGTGTTTTGAGTATTTGAATTTTTACAACCAAAAATCAACAATACTGTAACTAGTAATAATGTAAGTTTTTTCATAATCAACTATTTTGGTAAAAATTGCATTAACCAAAGATAACTCATTTAATGTTTTATTTCAAATTTGGTTAAATGAATAATAAACTCAAAAATGAAGCAAAGTATATTCTTAAATAGAAATTGTTTAAATAATGTATTATTCTGAATTTCTTTATTTTTTCAAGGACTTATCCGATTTATTTTTTCTAATTTTGAAGCATCTAAACTTATTATTCACATCATAAAAATAAAAAAACAAAATGGGTTGTAATTGTTGTAATCCGGATTTAACTGCTTATGGTATCAGTGGAGTAAAAGAAATATACCATAATTTATCTTACGATGAACTGTTTAAACACGAAACCGATCCCAAACTCGAAGGATTTGAAAAGGGATTTGTAACAAACACAGGAGCTGTAAATGTTGACACTGGTGTATTTACCGGAAGATCTCCAAAAGATAAATATATAGTTAAAGAAAGCACTTCTGAAAACAATGTTTGGTGGGCAAATCCTGTAAGAAAAAGTTCTGACAACAAACCTATTTCAACAGAAGTATGGAATTGGCTGAAAGAAATTAGTGTAAAACAATTGTCAGATAAAAAATTATATGTGGTTGATTGCTTTTGTGGAGCAAATCCTGAAACAAGACTTAATGTACGTTTTGTAATGGAAGTTGCCTGGCAGGCACATTTTGTAATGAACATGTTTATTCGCCCAACACAAGAAGAGCTAAAAAGTTTCAAACCTGATTATGTGGTTTTCAATGCTTCTAAAACAGTAAACCCCAAATGGAAAGAACAAGGTTTAAACAGCGAAGTATTTGCTGCTTTCAACCTGGGAGAGCGCATGGCTGTTATCGGTGGAACATGGTATGGTGGTGAAATGAAAAAAGGTATTTTTTCAGTAATGAACTATTTTCTTCCATTAAAAGGTATTGCTTCAATGCATTGCTCCGCCAATATGGGCAAAGATGAAGATACAGCTATTTTCTTTGGATTATCAGGCACAGGAAAAACTACATTATCTGCAGACCCAAAAAGATTATTAATTGGTGATGATGAGCATGGATGGGACGATCAGGGAATATTTAATTTTGAAGGTGGTTGTTATGCAAAGTGTATCAATCTAAGCAAAGAAAACGAACCTGATATATATGATGCAATTCGCAGGGATGCATTGCTCGAAAATCTCGTATATGATGCAAAAACTGGGGAAATAGATTTTACAAGTGCCGCAAAAACAGAAAATACAAGAGTATCTTACCCAATTTATTTTATAAATAATATAGTTAAACCAATATCAAAAGGCGGAAATCCAAAGAATATCATTTTCCTTACTGCTGATGCGTTCGGTGTTTTACCTCCTGTTTCAAAGCTCACTACTGATCAAACCATGTATCACTTTTTGAGTGGATATACTGCAAAAGTTGCTGGAACGGAAAGAGGTATAAAAGAACCTACCCCAACTTTCTCTTCTTGCTTTGGAGCTGCTTTTTTACTGTTACACCCAACTGTTTATGCTAAAGAATTAGCTAAGAAAATCATTAAAAATGGAGCAACAGCATACCTTGTTAATACAGGATGGATTGGTGGTCCTTATGGAGTTGGCAAGAGAATAGATATTCCTTCAACCAGAGCCATCATTGATGCCATTTTAGATAACTCCTTGTTAAATTCCGAATACGAAACTTTACCAATATTTGGTTTACAAGTTCCCAAAACTGTAAATGGTGTTGACAGCAAGATTCTTAATCCTAGAAACCTTTGGGAAAACAAAGAAAAATATGATGAATCAGCAAAGAGCCTTGCTTTAAAGTTTATCAACAATTTCACAAACTTTACAGATAATGAGGAAGGAAAAAGATTGGAAGCATCAGGACCGAAAGTCTAATTGATTTTGGATTTACGATTTTTTCCAAATTTAAAAATTAAAGAGACAGTCTGCAAAGATGGTCTCTTTTTTATTTCTTTCTAATTCATGAATTTTGAAAATAAAATCTCCTTTTGATGGTTGATAAAAATATAATGTATATTTTTGAAAGCCCAAACAATATAACCAATAGTAATGAAAGAAATACTAATTGATATTTATAAAACAAAAGATATTTTTTCTGGTTTGGGTCAGTTTTCTTTCAATTTTGCTGAAGAAATCATGTTGAACAATCCAGTTGATTTTAAAATTGACTTTTTAACTGCATCTGATCTACTAAATGATAAGAATAAAAATTTCAACTTTGTAAAAGCTAACTTTCAGAAAAGATATTTTCCCAGTTTAAACAAGAAATATGATATCTGGCATAGCCTGCATCAGTTTCCTGCTCATTTTCCCAACAAAGCTTCTAAGTATATTCTTACTGTTCATGATTTGAATTTTTTAATTGAAAAAAACGAATCAAAAGCGTCAAAATACCTTAAAAGATTACAGCAGAACATTAATAGAGCAGATGTTGTAACTGCAATTTCTAATTATACTAAAAAACTGATTGAAGACAACATCGATTTAAAAGGTAAATCTATTCATACCATATATAATGGTGTTAAATTAAATTCATTAACAAATTTATCAAAACCAGAATATGTAAATAGAAAGAGGTTCTTTTTTGCTATCAGTGTTTTCAAAGTGAAAAAGAATTTTCATGTGTTGTTGCCTTTGATGAAACATTTTGAGGAATATCAATTAATCATTGCAGGCAATAACAATACCATTTATGGCGAGCAAATCAGAAGAGAAATAAAAGACCTTAATCTTGAGGATCGTGTTATATTACCAGGCAAAATAAGCGATGAGGAAAGGTTATGGCTGTATCATAATTGTGACGCTTTTATGGTTCCTTCTTTGGCAGAAGGATTTGGGTTACCGGTAATTGAAGCGATGAAAGTTGGCAAACCCGTTTTTCTGAGCAATGCTACCTGCTTGCCAGAAATTGGAGGGGATGCAGCTTTTTACATTGATAATTTTGAAGAAACATATATGGTTGCTTTTATTAAAGAGAAACTAAAACATTATCAAGAAAATGTTGTCTCATTATCTGAGCAGATTAAACTTCATGCGGAAAAATTCAGTTGGAAAACTTCCATTGAAGCGTATTTGAAATTGTACAGCTCTTTATAAAAAACCAAGAATGTTTATATGGTTGAATTGTTAAATTGTTATTACTTTTCTCTGAAAACTGACAATAGGTTTAACAATATAGCAATAAAACAATTTAACAATCCTTCTCTGGTTTGTAATTCTTCAATTCTAATTTTTCTCCATCAAAAACCACATAGGTAAAGTGTGTGATCCAATCACCAATATTCAGGTATCTTGTTGTTTCACCAATCATAAGGTCGATGGGTAAATGGCGGTGACCAAAGATAAAATAATCGAAATGCTCTTCTTTCAATTTGTTTTTGGCAAAAGTAATAAGTCTTTCTTTTGGAGTTCCTTCGCCGTGGAAAAAATCGTCATCACCTCCTCTTGAATAACGGCTTTTACGCGAAAGAAACAATGCCAACTTTATAGCAAAATTTGGATGAATACGAGCAAACAACCATTGGCAAACTTTGTTGGAAAATACTTTTTTTATAAACTTATAACCTCTGTCGCCAGGTCCTATTCCATCGCCATGTGCAATAAAAAACTTTTTGCCGTTAAATACTTTTGTAATTGGTTCTCTGTAGAGAGGAATGCCCAATTCTTTGGGAAAATAATCGAACATCCACATATCGTGGTTGCCTTTAAAATAATATATTGGAATGCCTGAATCAGCAATTTCAGCTAATTTGCCAAGTAAACGGACATAACCTTTCGGAACCACTGTTTTATATTCGAACCAAAAATCGAAAATATCTCCCAGGAAATAAATTTCTTTTGCATCCACTTTAATTTCGTCCAACCATTTCACAAAAAGTTTCTCCCTTTCAAGACTGCTTGCATAATCTGGTACACCAAAATGACTATCAGATACAAAATATATTTTTTTCTTCTCTCCCATCTAGTTAAGTTTTGTCATATCAATCGTTCTAATCAATTTGAACGGATTTAGTTTATTAATGTTTAAGGTAAACCTGATTTTTTCGCCATAATTGTTATTTGAGATAAAATTACTTTGGTCTTTCAGATCGCTTGACCAAAACAAAGGAAAATAAATATCACATATTCCTTTTATTAATTGTAAATCAATACCCGCTTCGTAAACAAATAACCGAGATCCTGTGAAAGCTGTCTTTGCAGCATCATAAGTCCCAATGTCTGCAAATAATTTAAAAGGGATTTTTCCAGGCAGGGAAGTCTTCAGATTAATGGTTGTTAACCATTTCCAGGTTTGTCCGATATACGAGTACGTTTTAAAACCACCTTCGTTTTCTGTAAACTGATATCCCAGAAAATCGACATTTGGCTGGCTTCTTCCCATATAATAATTATCAAACAAATAATCCTGAGCTCCATTTTGTCCACTTAAGCGGAAACGATAATCTTTCCCAATTGCTGTTTTATCAACTTTATCATATAAAAATCCACCAAAAAACCAACGTATTTCTAAACCCTTTTTAATTTTCTTGTAAGTGAATTTATAATTGGCCTCCAAAGATGATTTAACAAACTTTTCTCCTTGTTCAAAGCGAATAGATGCAACGTAAGGGTTAATCAATCTGGTATTACTGGCTGTGTAGTTCAGTTCATTGAAGTAAACAGTTGTATTATAAATTTCATACATTTCAAAACCCGTGTTCCTGATAAGATTGTATTTGTATAGATTGATATTTCTGATGCTTAAAGTTTGTTTCAGGCTGCTTTTTGCATTTTTCTTTTTCATTTCGATAAATAATCCTGGACTTAGTTTTGTAAAAGTGGAGTATTTATCAATATATACACGTATATCACCATAAGCAAAATGAGAAGCAGCTAACTCCAAACGAATATTTTGGATAAAAGACCTTTCCGGAAAAAAAGTATAACCTATATTTCCCACACCCGTCATTTCTTTTGTTTTAAAGGAATACATAGGCACAAACAAATAATCATATTTTGACTGGAAAATCGGGTCGCTATAAACTGCCAGTCCGGGCATAAAACCGTTATAATAATTCCAACCTACAACAGGAAAATAATTTATTTGTGTGCGGCTGGGGTTTTCTAATGACCATAGTAATTGAAGCTTGGGTGGTTCTACTTTCTTTAATAATCCTTTGTGTTTTAAAGTATTGTTCTTTCTGTATATTTCGGGAATTACCTCAATTGCATCTATTTTAAGTTTATCATAATCCAGAAAATAAACATCTACCGACTTTTTACCTGAAAATCCTTCGAACCATTCGGTTGATGTAATTTTTCCATCTTTAATGGCAGAAATACTAAATGGAGATGCAATATCTCCTTTGTTCTTTATCTTGACTTTAAAACAATCGCCTGTCCAGCTTGTAGGACATAAACCTTTTTTTGAGGAAACTATCTTGTAATCGATCTTTTTGTTCGTAGTCAATACATCATTAAAGAACCAGTCGAGGTTTTTATTGGTGTTTGACCTGAAAACATTTTCAAAATCTTTGGGTTGTGGGTGTTTGAATTTCCATGTTTCGAAATACTTGCTCATAATACTGTCGAAAACTGTTTCTCCAAGATATTCTTTTAGACAATTCATTTCCATGGCTGTTTTCATATACACAATAGTGCCATAGTTGATCATCGTATATGCTTCGGAAGGCAAGTTGATTGGCTGATCAAGATTTTTGCGGGCATTGTATAAATAGGCAAGATAATTCAAATAACCAGCATCAAGGTTTTTGGCATTAAATAAACCCATTCCTATCACTTTATTAAGTTTTGTATCTGGATATTTTCTTTCCATATACCTATTGTCATAAAAAGAGTTGATGCCTTCGTCCATCCAGGGATTTTTTCTCTCATTACTGCCAATGATACCATAAAACCAATTGTGCCCTACTTCGTGCATAATCACTTGTTCCAATGACCAAGCTGAATTTGCATTGCTTATTACTGTAATATTAGGGTATTCCATACCACCACCAGCAGTTAATGCTCCATCCACTGCTGTACATTGTTTATATGGATAATCTCCATTCCATTTTGAATACCAATAAATCGCATCATTAATATATTCTGAACTTTTCTTCCAATACTTTCCATTGCTTCCCAGAAACATTGACCAGGTAGTAACTTTATTTTTGCTGTGAGGGAGTTCTACTTCACTTTTCAGAACATAAAAACGTTTATCGGCGAACCATGCAAAATCGTGCACTTTATCCTGGTGGTAATGCAAGGTTTTTAATTGTTTGCTCGATCTTGGAAAAGAAAGATCTGCTTTAAATTCATTAATATTTGCAGTTAATGCAGCTATAGAATCCAGAAATTCTAATTCATGAGGACAATCTACCAGATCGCCGGTTGCTCCTACCACATAATTTTCCGGCAAAGTAATATAAACATCAAAAGAACCAAATTCTGAATAAAATTCACCCATATTGAGATATGGGAAATAATTCCAACCACTGGCATCATAAACTGCAGGTTTGGGATACCATTGTGTTATCTGATAAGCCTGGTCCAAATGTCCTAATCGTGAAAAGATACCCTTGGGTAATTTCACATGAAAAGGAGTTGTAATAATTATTTTTTCACCACTCCTGAGTGGTGTTTTAAGTTTTAATTTGCAAATATCAATATTCTCATTAACGTATTCCCAGTCTATCTTTTCGCCATTCACTTTAAAATCTATTCCATCAATATATCCTTTAATAGAATCGGGTGCTTCATAGAATTTTTTGTTACCGTTTTCTAATTGCTGGTTTGCCAGAGCTGTTGAGTTGTTTTTATAAGCGTTGGGCCAAAGATGAAAATACAATTCATTAAGTACATCGGGTGAATTGTTGGTATATTCTATTGTTTCGCTGGCATTGAGTTCGTGCAAACTATCATTCAAAGAAACATGTATGGTATAATTTACATCTTGCTGAAAATACTTTTGTCCATATGTAACATTACCAAAAGAAATTGATAATATTATTAAAAAGAAAGATGCAAAAAGTGTTTTCAACATTTTAATAAGAATTTAATTTAAGTAATTGTTAATTACTAATTGCTAATTATTAATTTACTTTCAATGAGTCTTTCTTAAAAGGCAAATATACAGGTATTGTTTTTGCTAGTGCTTCTATTGATAAATTCTTTGCTACTATTATTCCCTTGCGGTCGATAAGCACATTAAATGGAATTTTATCAATATTATAGAGATTGACAACCGGAGTTTTCCAGTATTTATAGTCACAAACATGTGTCCAAAAAAGACCATCGCGCTGAATGGCATCTATCCATGGTTCGTATTGTTTATCCAAAGAAACACTATAGATTTCGAATCCCCTTTTCTTAAATTTATAATAGAGTTTCACCAATTCGGGATTTTGTTTGCGGCAAGGCATGCACCACGATGCCCAAACATCCAAAAGCACAACCTTCCCCTGCAATGATGATAATGATATTAGAACACTATCTGGTGAAGGCATTACAATATCTGGTGCCATTGAACCAATAGCTACTTTTTGTTCCACCACTTTAATGTTTTCTATTTCTTTTTTTACTCCACCCACAATATTATCTAAATCTTTGATGTGCTCCGAATAAGGATAAACAAGTTTCAGGTTCTTATCCAGTTTCTCAAAATAAGCCAAATCGTCTTTTTCATTAAATAAGGGTTTACTGCCAAAATATTGGTAAAGCACAATAAGCGAAGCCAGAGATTTAGGGTTTTTATCAATAAACTCCCTTGCTTTTGTTCTTACATTAGCAAGAATTATTCTATAAGTAGAATCCAATCCTTTCTTTATCTCCAGAAAGTTTGGTTTTTCCTGTGAGTTTAATAAAATTTTGGCAAGTGAGTCGGTACTTTCGGTGTTCTTTCTTAAAAACACATTCCAGTCCTTGAGCAACACAGAACCATTTGAGCCACTAACCCGATACGATTTTGCAAGTTCTTCTGCATCACCGGAGAGCTCAATGGTTTCACCTTTATCTATCAAAAGAGTAACAAAATTATTCTTGGCAAGTTTTATTATATAAAAACCAGCTTCATTGATCTTTCTCTTAAAAACAAACTTCCCCTCTTCGTTTGTCTTAACAGAATCGAGTCTGACGAGCTTACGGGGCTGAAGTTCTTCGAGAAAAACCAGGCTTTGTTTTGCATTTGCAAAGTATCCATTAATAAGAAATTCATTTTCTCCGGCTTTTTTGTTTTTGTTGTTACAGGAAAAAAACATAACTGCCAATACACAAAGGAATATCAGTTTTTTAATATTCATAAATTCTACTTATTATTTAAAATATATTAACTTCCAAAATTAATAAATTAACGGGACTTCTAAAAATTGCTTTTTCTTCGTTGGACTTCAATTTTATAATCCTCATTTACTAATGTAAACTCCGGT
>DYDE01000055.1 GCA_020718065.1 Marinifilum sp.
ATAATTTGTGAAATCTGTGGCAAAGAAATAACAACAACAAAATGCTTAAGCACAGCCCGAGGCAGAGCCTCAAGGAATTCATTGATTAAATTCAGATAGTTTTGTTTTCTATTGCCTGTTTGAATGAATCTTAAAGAATTATACAAAGGATTATATTGATAATTTGCTTAGAACAAATTTATTTGAAAGCAATAAATAAAAAAGAGATTGCAATTTATATAGATGTCATGTTATAAAACAAAGCATTGCATCTTTGTAAAAAGGCATGTTGTATCTTATATATTATTTCTATAATGATTTGGACAGGAGTTTTTGGAGAAGGGAATTCTCGTGGGTGAGTTGGGAGAGTTGTTGTTTGAGTTGGGAGTTTTCCTGATGGAGTGCTATTGTTTCTTCTTTGGTTGGGATTGTTTTGTCGTGCCAGAGGTATTGGAAGAAGTTGTGGTTTAGGGCTTGCGAGATAGCCATAAGTGTGTTGACTGAGATATCGGATTTGGAAAGGAGACGATGCATTGAGGAAGTTTTGTATTTGGTTTTTGATGCAAGTGTGGTGATTGGGATGTGATTGTGGTGACAGTATTTTTTGATGGTATTGCCTATTGTGTTTTTCATTGTTATGGGTTTTTGGGGTTGGTAAAATTATATTTTTTGGTTAATATATGATAATTATGTGGTCGTTTCGGACAAAATAGGTGCCATTTCGGTACTCATTAGTGCCATTTTGGACACAATAAGTACCATATCGGATAAAACAAGTACCGTTTCGGACATAATTAGTACCGTATTGGACACAAATGTTGCCATTTTGGAATCAAATGATGTCGTTTTGGACACATAAAGTATCATTTTAGATAATTTTTATTGCATAAATGTATTGTTTTATGTTTATTTAAAAAATATAAATATATTATTTTATTATTATATAAATATATTTTAATTTTACGTTTAATTAACTAATTAATAACTTAAATAATTTTTTATGAATGATGTTTTAGAAAATAAAATGAGTAGGGCTTTTACTGTTCAGGATTTGATGAATAAAAATAAAGTGAAGTGGGAAACGAATAAGGCTATAAAAAAGGTAATGACAGAATATGATACTTCGGTGCAGAATGTCCAAGACCTTGATGCTGAATTACTGAAGAATAAAAAAGGGATCACACAGGACAAGAGTAATAATCAAATTGATTTAATTAGTTCTACTTTGAAATTGCAGGCAGGAGTATTGGCGTATGCGGCTTCTATAGACGATATAATATTACTTAAATCGGTTGGGTTTGCAAAGAGTAAAATTGAACAGGCGCGTGATACTGTGGTTTATGACTTGTGTAAGTCGATATATGATACTGCAGAGGATTTGAAAACAGAATTGATTGATTTTATGGTAGTGCAAGAGGATTTTGATAAGACAAAGGGGGATCTGGAGAAGTATGAGGGTACCATGCAGGCTCCAAGGAGTGCTGTGAGCGAGGATAAAACTAAAAATGCTATTTTGAAGGAGGAGGTTAAAAAAATTGATGAGCTTATAAGAAATAAATTGAATTATTTGATGTTGCCATTTAGGGCAAGTGATTCTAAATTTTATAATACTTATAAGTCGGCTTGTTTGGTGATAGATCTTGGTAAGAGAAAAACTGTTGGAACTATAAAAATAACAGGTAAAGTGATAGATTTTGAGAGTGGTAAGCCTTTGGCTAATGTGAATGTGTGGGTGGAGGGTGTGAGTGAAATAAAAACAGTGAGTAAAGCGGACGGAAGCTTTGCGCTTACGTTGAAAAATGCTGGTACTTATGTAATACTGGCGGAGAAGGAGGGTTATTATCAGGCTGAGGATAGTTTGGATGTGGAGGAAAAGAATAGTTATGAGATAAATTTGGATATGGAGTTGAAGGTGGGGACGGAGAGTGAATAGACAATTATCAATTAATAATTAAACAATTATCAATTAATAGAGGCCTGCCGGGGATGTGAACTTGGTGGGTCTTTTTTATTTACGATTTGCGATTTTGGATTTACGATTTGACAAAGTAACGACCCCTTTCCTAAATCCTTTCCCCTAAAATGGGAAAGGACTTTGGCGGTTGTTGTGGTTTGGGGGGGGGTGTTTCTAATATGGTTTTTAAATTTTGATTTAAGAACAAGGATTAACGATATTAGAATTGAGAAGTTAACGATTGTGGAAGTTTGGGAGGTTTGTTTTGCTAATATGGATTGATGAGGTTAAAAGAAATTGCTTAAAACACATAATATATTTATTTATTAAAAGTTATTGTACTCTGTTTTTTTATTAATTATTTTATTTTAGATTTGGCAAATAATTATTTAATAAACCAATTTAAGTTTGTTTTATAAATATTAAAACAAATAAATCTAGTACTTAAATTTACAATTAACTAAAAATTAAAAAAAATGAAAAAATTAATTTATGTATGGCTTTTTATAGCCATTATTTTTGGAGGTGTAAAATACACCCAAGCACAACTTATTTATGGAACTACAGGTATTGGGGGATCTGATAATATTGGAACTATTTTCCATTTTAATGCAAGTTCTAATCCTGGTAATATGATTACTGATTACACCTTTACTTCTGCTTATTATGGGATTAATCCAATGTATTCAAGCTTAGTTCAAGCACCAAATGGTAAAATGTATGGACTAACATATAAGGGTGGCATTAATAATAAGGGTGTTCTTTATGAATATGATCCTAGTATAAATAGATATTTTAAAAAAATTGAATTTAATGGAACAGTAAATGGAGCTTATCCATATGGTAGTTTATATTATTGTACAACTGATGGCATGCTATATGGGATGACCCGTAATGGAGGTAATAATGATTGTGGTGTATTATTTAAATATAACATTACAACTGAACAGTTAACAGTGATGTATCATTTTGATTCTCAAAATGGAAAAGGACACAGTCCTTATGGTGGTTTAATAAAAGCAAATAATGGCATTTTGTATGGTATGACAAAAAGAGGTGGTGCTAATGATAAAGGTGTGATTTTTTCTTATATAATAGGTAGTTATGATATTACCAAATTGGTTGATTTTAATAATAGTGCTACACCATATGGCGATTTAATGCAAGCAAGTAATGGAAAACTATATGGAATGACAAGTGCAGGTGGCAAGGGAAATTATGGAACTATATTTGAATATACTATAGGAACAGGCATTACTTATACATTGGGATTTAATAATACTAATGGAAGATTGCCTTATGGTAGTTTAATTGAAGATCCAATAACCCATAATTTATATGGCATGACTCCTTATGGTGGCAGCCAAGATAAAGGAGTAATTTTTGAATGCAATATTACCAATCCAGCTGCTTTAAATCCTTCAATCACAAAAAAAATAGATTTTATTGGAACTAATGGAAGAAACCCATATGGTAACCTTCTTTATTTAGGCTTGGATAATAAATTTTATGGTTTAACAAGAGACAATGAGGGGCCTTGTCCACTGGTTAATGGAACTTTATTTAAATATGATAATATTACTAATAATTTAACCACATTATATATTTTTGGAGGTAATGAATATGATGGTGCTACACCATATGGTAGCTTAATACAAGGTTCAAATACAAAATTATATGGCGTGACTTGTTCTGATAATATAAATGGTGCTGGTGTTTTGTTTGCATATGATCTTAATGGAAGCTTGGAAACAAAAATTCATTTTCAACATGGAAGTGATGGCTCTTTTCCAAATTGCCTTGTACAAGTATCTGATGAAATAATTTATGGAACCACAAGATTTGGAGGTAGCAATGGGGGCTGGGGAGTTCTTTTTCAGTTTAATCCCAACAATTTGAATTATTCTAAAATATATGATTTTTCAGAAACTAATAGACATCCCAAAAGTATACTTTATGATAATAGTAGCAATATTATTTATGGAATAACTGACGATAAATTTTTTGAATACAACCTTAATTCTAATTTATATAATATGAGGTGGTTTGATTATACTGTTTCTCTTCCAACTGGTATTATTCAAGCATCAAATAATAAAATTTATTTATCGACAGAAAGTTGTAGTACTGCTTCAAGCGGTAAAATTATTGAATATAATACTTTACCACCTTACAATTATACCACAATGTTTGATTTTAATAATAGTACTCTTTATGGTAGTCGCCCTCAAGGTAAGTTAGTTCAAACATCTACAAACCCAAATATTTTTTACGGTGTTACTTCGGGAGGTGGAACTTTTGGAAGCGGAGTAATTTTTGAATTAAGTATTGACAATTCAGGAATAGCAACTTACACTAAAAAATATGATTTTGGAGGTATTAATGGCACTTATCCATCTGGTGGATTAATTAAAGCAACTAATGGCAGACTATATGGATTAGCAGGTAGTGGTGGAGCATATAACAAAGGAGTACTTTTTGAATACCAATTAAATGGCACATATACTAAATTGGTGGATTTTGATGGCACACTAGGAGATGG
Source organism: Marinifilum sp. (assembly GCA_020718065.1). Taxonomy (GTDB): domain Bacteria; phylum Bacteroidota; class Bacteroidia; order Bacteroidales; family CG2-30-32-10; genus CG2-30-32-10. The sequence goes on from DYDE01000055.1 coordinate 4,476, forward strand.
ACCATATGGAAGTTTAATGCAAGGATCGGATGGTAAACTTTATGGCAGAACTGTCCATGGTGGAACTTATCTTTATTATGGTACAATATTTAGCTGTGATCTTAATAATAATAATCAAATCAGCATAATTAAAAATTTTGATCAAATAAATTACTTAAGTGATCATTTTATTGAAGTTTATTTAAATAAAAAAGATATATCTAAAGAAGTTGATGTTGTAAGCAGTATAAATGAAAACTCTTCATTAAATGTGATGGTATATCCAAATCCAGCTTCAGATTATGTGATGATCAACAATGCTGAAAATGCAAATATAGAGGTATATAATATGTTGGGTAATAAAGTAATGAATTTAACCAACATAAGTAATAATCAGCAAATAGATGTTACTTCATTATCGAAAGGTACTTATATTTTGAAAATTATGCAAAATAATCAGGTTATTACTAAACGAATTAGCTTGGTTAACTAATTTTTAATTGGTTTTTAAATAATTATAAAAAAAGAGGCTTAGGTCTCTTTTTTTTATTGAATAAATAATTTAAAAATAAAGTATTATATTTGTCTATGAAAAAAATATTTGACCAATAATTAAAAAGGAGATTAAAGTTGTTATCGTTTGTTGTCGAAAAATGAACTACAATTATATCTAACAAGTATGACTAATAATAAAAACACAAATTTACAGGGTTTCATTAACTCAAACATCAAAAATAATGATTGTAGTGTTTTGCTTGAAGATATGTTTGACGATAGTATTAAAGTACAAACATTAAAAAAAGAGAAACGCAAGGAAATAAAAGATATTTCGCCCTGGATATTTACTACTCAAAATTGCAATTTGAAATGTACTTATTGTTATGAGGATATATGCAATAAGAATATCAGTCAAAAAACATTTTATGATATAAACGCTTACTTCAAAAAATATATTGATAGTGGGGATCTGGAATTTGTAAATTATAGAATTTCGGGTGGGGAACCTTTGATAAATTTTGGAACATGGAAACAACCGGTTTTAGATGCAATTAAAGAGAATAAAGGGAAATTAAGTGTAAGTATATTAACGAATCTGACGCTATTAAATAATAATATTGAAAGGTTTATTATTGATAACCATATTGGATGTTCTATTTCTTTGGATGGATTGGACTATTCGAAGCCTTATGTAAATGGAAAAAGTTCTGCAAAAGTTGTAAAAAATAAAATTGAAAGATTATTAAAAGAAGGGTTTATAAAATTTAATGTAAGTAGTGTAATTAATAAAGATACCTTTAATGGACTTGATGATCTGGCAGATTTTGTTGGCAAAAACAAATTGTTGTGGAACATAGAGATTGATCATTTTTTTATGGGAGAGGTTGAGCCAAGTGTTATCGTTTCTATAATGAAAAATGTTATTGATATTTTAGGAAAGTGCGATTATGATTTTTATAAGTTGTTTCGATTTAATAATATTGGGTTAAACAATCCTCAATGGGGATGTTCGGCTGGGAAATATCTGGTTGCAATAGATATAAATGGTGATATTTATCCTTGCCAAACGGTCATAAACAAAGAAGCATTAACAAATATTTATTCGGATGAACATTTAATTGATGTTTTGATGGAACAAAAAATATATGAAGTTGGTTTTAATTATCAGTATGATTCGGAATGCGATGAATGTAGTTTGAAAAAATTATGTGGTTCGGGTTGTAAGCTTCATAATCGAAAAGAAAATAAAACATATACTTGCCCCATAATAAAGGAAGTAATTTATCATGTATTAACTAAAATAATTTAAGGAGGTCTAATTATGTCAAATTTAAAAAACAATGAAAATTCAGCATGTGCTTGTGCATGTGCTTGTGCTTGTGATCGTGAAATAAAAGGAGAACAAGTAAACTCAAATACAGAAGTAATAAATCAAAAACATGATTTAGCAAATCTGGCAGAAAAATTAAAATTAGAAATTGAAGAATTAAAGAAAATATAATACAAAAGCTTTTTAGAGGTATAGGGCATAAGGGTATAGGGGTATAGGGTATAGGGCTTAGAAATACTATATCTTAATATCCTATTAGTCCATATAGCTATTGTGTACAAATTTATTTCGTTTGCAGTATTGTTTAAAAGTTGCAGGTGCTTTTGTTAAGGAGTATGTAGTTGTTAAAAAACGATGAAAGCTCATTTAATAATAGGCAGCGTCAGCAAGAAAACGCCAATAATTTTGTTATTGTTGTTTTGAAAACAGTCGTTTACCCACGTAAACTCCTTGATTTTCAAAACTACGAAAGCCTCATTCTTGATGTTTTCTTATCTGACACTGAGTTTTCTTGCAAATACTAGGTACTGGTTTGGTATTGTATTGTTTGATATTTTAAGAATGCTTTAAAAAAATGAATAACCCCGAGGCAGCGCCTCGAGGTATCTGGGTAATATTAGCCACAGATTCACGCAGATTGTTCTGTGATAATTTGTGAAATCTGTGGCAAAGAAATAACAACAACAAATTGCTGATGCACACCCCGAGGCAAAGCCTCGAGGAATTCATTGATTAAAATTTTATTCGTATTCTTAATATAATAATGGCATTATGTTATTTTCTTTTTTTACCGAAGATTTAATAGAGGCAGGTTGCGATGAGGCAGGCAGGGGTTGTTTGGCAGGTCCAGTATTTGCTGCTGCAGTTATATTGCCAAAAGATTATAAAAACGAATTGTTTAATGATTCAAAGAAATTAACAGATAAAAAAAGAAGAGAGTTAAGACCTGTTATAGAAAAAGATGCCATAGCCTGGGGGGTTTCTATGGTTGACAATGTTGAAATTGATAAAATAAATATTTTAAATGCTTCCATAAAAGCGATGCATCAGGCGGTATCGCAACTGGTAATAGAACCTCAGCTTTTATTAATTGATGGTAATCGTTTTAAAAAGTATGAAAATTTTCAACATAAATGTATAATTAAAGGTGATTCTATTTATTTGTCTATTGCTGCTGCATCAATATTGGCAAAGACATACAGGGATGATTTTATGAATAACATTCATGAGGAACATCCAGAATATGGCTGGCTGCAAAACAAAGGATACCCAACATTGGCACATAGAATTGCCATAAATAAAAAAGGAATAACTATTTATCATAGGAAATCATTTAACTTGCATCAACAAACAGAATTGTTTTAAAAGAGAATTTTAAAATATCTTTGGGGTTTAATGCAATAACTTTACGGGACTTCTAAAATTTAAGTTTCTCCCGCAGATTTCGCTGATTTTCGCAAAATAAATAATACAACGTATTGAAAAAAAATCTGCGAATATTTGAGAAATCGGCGGAAAACTATTTTTTTTGAATTTTTAGACCTGCCCTTTAGTAAGTTTGTAAAGTTTTAAAACTTTATCTACTGAGGGAATTCTTTCACTAACAAATTCGAACAATACCCTTTCGGTTCTTAAATTCTTTTTTATTAGACTTATTTTATAAGCCCTTTCATTTTCTACAGCTATTTTCATGGAATACATATTATTTGTACTCATAGTTAAAAAGTTTTTATTATTAAATCGTTTAGCATCTCAAAATAGTTAATAATCAAGATTGGATTATTAACTATAAAGAAGGAATAAAAATACACTTATAAACGATTAGCAGTTATAAGAATAAAAACGGAAATTAATCGGTATTTATACTGATTGTTTTTATGGAACTTCAAAAATTTAAGATGTTTTTTATATAAAAAACATTTAACAAGTTTAAATATTTATGGGGTTTAAGAATTATTATTCTTAATTTTGTCAATTAAGAGATAAATATTCTATTAAATAGGTTTAAGTTCCACTATTGTTTTAATGAAAATAACATCAAAAAAAGCATTTATCATTAAAATAATTATCGTTGCCATAACAATAATTGGCATTTTCTTTGGTTCGTTATGGGCTTATCGGCAATACAAAGAACTAAAAAAGCCTCTCTTGCCTGCAATTAATGCTATTCCTGAAAACACTGCTTTTTTTATTGAAATTAAGAACTACAACGAATTGCGGAACAAGCTTAATCAACCATATTCTATATGGAAAACCCTTACAGCAATTTCTGCTTTTGATGAAATAAACAAACAAATATTATTTTTAGATTCTTTAACGAAAACAAATCAGGAAATTGTCAATATAATTAATAAACAAACAGTATATATTGCAATTACTTATTGTGATAATAGTGAATTATGTCCAATTTTTCTGGTAGATCTTTCTGAAAAGCAACAAAGTAAAGCTATTACTAAGTTTATAAATAATTTCAAACAAAATGAATATGAAATAAACGACCTCACTAAAAATGAAATTCCTTTTTATGAACTATCGGCATTGAAAAAAAACAAAAAAATATATTATAGTTTATTTAAAGGTGTATTTATTGCAGGTTTAAGTAAAAAAGAGGTTTTTGCATCTGCAATGCAGCTCAACAATAAGGAGTCAATAACCCAAAAAGAAGTATTTAATAAAATATATAATACTGCTGGTAAAAATGTTGATGCAAATTTTTATATGAATCTTGCATTTATCAATAAGCTAGCAAGTAAAATATTCATTAAGGACAACTCTTTGCTTCCGCTTTTAAAAAATATAGCTAATGGATGGTTAGCAATGGATATAAAAATAAAGGAAAATCTTTTTATTTTGAATGGATTTACAAATAATACAGATTCAACTTCAAATTTATTAAACATTTTTAAAAACGAAGAACCACAAAACATAAATATTAGTAATATAATGCCAGACAATACTGCTATGTTTCTATATTTAAGTTTTAATGATTTTAATAAATTCGGAAAAAGCTTAACTGGTCTTAACAATAATAATAATGAAAGTAAAATTAAGGATATCAACCATCGTTACGATATTGAAATAGAGAAGTATTTTAAATATTGGATTGGGAAAGAGATTTTAATGTTTTCTATTACCGATCAGGCCAATGAATTTGAAATAAATAATTATTTGGCAATAAATACTATTGACAAAAAGACTGCATCTGAAAGATTGGTTGAGCTTGCCAGAAAAACCAAAACAATAACGAAAAGAGATAATGAAGATTTGGCTTATAAAGGTTATAATATATACCAGATAAGCATTAGTGAATTGCTGCCTGCTTTTTTTGGATTTATGGCTAATGATATAAAGCAAAACTTTTTTATAATAATAAACAACTATGTTGTATTTGGGAACTCAACAGAAGCTCTCAAACAATTAATTGACAAAATAACTTTGCAGCAAACATTGGAGAATAATAGCAACTACAATTCTTTTGTTGAAAACTTATCAGACAAGGCTTCTATTTTCCTGTATGTTAACATACCAAAATATTTAAGCACATTTATAAAAACAGCAAATCCAAAATTTACAAATACCATTGAACAAAATCGCAAAACATTTAATCAGTTTCAATCATTTGCATTACAAATTATTCCTGAAAAAGATCTTTTTTATAATACTGTTTGTTTTGATTACAAAACTGTTTCAATAAATAAACCAGCCGGAGTATTATGGAAATTAGATTTAGACACAACAATTGCAGGAAAACCCATAGTGTTAAAAAATCATGCAAATAAATCGAACGAAATACTTGTTATAGATGCTGCCAACCAACTTTATCTTATAAATAAAGAAGGGGAAAAATTATGGAAAAGAAGTTTAAAAGAAAAAATCATTAGTGATGTTTATCAGATTGATTTTTATAAAAACGGAAAACTTCAATATTTATTTAATACAGAAAACTATATTTACCTTATAGACCATAACTCTAAAGATGTGGAAAGCTTTCCTGTTAAACTTAAATCGAAAGCAAGCAATGGAATGTTAGCCGTATATTATCCTGATATAAGTGACTATAGAATATACATGGCTTGTGAAAACAAAAAAATAATTTGCTTATCGAAAGAAGCTTCATTGGTTGAAGGATGGCAGTTTAAAACTACAGAAAACATTGTAAACAAACCTATCCAACATTTTGTTATAAATAAGTCGGATTATTTGGTTTTCTTCGATAATTTAGGCAAGATATTTATTGTTGACCGAAAAGGATTATTGAGAATTGAATTAAATAAAGACATAACGATCTCTGACAAAAGTACTGTTTTTTCGGATAATAATATTACCAATAAAGAAACATCATTGGTTTTCACAAACAAAAGGGGCGAAATCATTTTTATTCAGCTACCTAATGGTAAAATAAAAACAGTAAACATTAAAGAATTTTCACCAGATCATTATTTTCTTTATGCAGATTTTAATAATGATAAAAAGAAAGATTATATATTTATCGATAATACAAACCTCGAGATATACAACCAATCACAAAAATTAATATTTAACTATCAATTCATTAATCCGATTTCATCAGTACCATTAATAATTGAAGATAATGAGCAATTGCTCAGAATTGGAATATTAGATAACAAAACCTCCCAATTGTTTTTATTCTCGAATGCAAACAATACATTTAATATGAAAGAAACCTTGCCTTGTTTTAATTTTTTCAATACATCCCATTTATTAAATAATAAACAATTGAATATCCTAACCGTATCAGACAAAACAATCAGTAATTATGTTTACTAGCAATAAGCATTTCTACCTGTTTTATTAATTGTTCTTAAAATTTGTAATTTTTATCTTTTAAATTTAAAATATTAGCTATATTTTTGACAACTAAATGTAATTTTTTATTTAAAACAAAAATGGCAAATAGTGTAAATATTTTTTCAATTAAGGGGAGTGAACAATTAAGCTATTCTTCCATTGAAAAAGTGCTTGCACTATACAACCAAGCTATTGAAAAAATAGACATAAAAAGAGTTTTTAAGAAAAAACTTTTTACAATTGTGGTAGAATGTTTGGAAAACATACAGAAACATGCTGTATTTATTGGAGAATTTGAATCTGCACCCTCTTCCTATTTTTTTAATATTTCTGTTCAAAACAATGAATACCTTGTTACAGCAGGAAATATTATAAACAATTCAAATATAAGTTTCTTAAAAAGGAAACTTACATTAATTACCCAACTCAATCAAAGTCATTTAAAGGAATTATATAAAAGGACCTTAAAAAAAACATCAATCTCCGAAAAAGGCGGTGCTGATTTAGGATTGATTGATATTGCCATTAAATCAAACAACAAGATCAATTATTTCTTTGAACCAATAAACAAAGAACTTACTTTATATAAAATTCAAATAAAGCTGATAGAACAATAGAAAAAAGGGAATTACCAAATGAATAACCCTGAGGCAGAGCCTTGAGGTATTTGGGTAATATTAGCCACAGATTGCACAGATTCACGCAGATAGTTCTGTGATAATTTGTGAAATCTGTGGCAAAGAAATAACAACAATAAATTACTGATACACCCCCCGAGGCAGAGCCTTGAGGTATTCATAGATTAAAATCATTAGCAATTCCCTTTATTAATTTGATATACGAAACTTCTAAAAATTGCTTTTTCTTCGTTGGACTTCAATTTTAAAAACTTACTTCGACAGGCTCAGCACATCGCATTTACTGAAGTAAACTCCGGTTTTAAAATATTGTCCGCCTCAAAAAATCTAATTTTTAGAAGCCCTCTTTAGTAAAACTTTAGAATAAAACTACTTCTTCCTGTTTTGAAATGCTTTTCATAATCTCATCATCAGAAATCGAATAGTTACTTAATTCTCCATTAAAATACTGGCCGTAAGAAGCCATATCAAAGTATCCATGACCAGAGAAATTAAATAAAATAGTTTTTTCAACACCTTCTACTTTTGCTTTTTTAGCTTCTCTAATAACTTGAGCAATTGCATGACATGTTTCCGGTGCAGGAATAATTCCTTCGCAACGGGCAAAAAGCACACCGGCTTCAAAGCATTCTAATTGTTCCACTGCATTAGCCTCAATTATTTTATCTTTTAATAATTGACTCACAATAGCACCAGCACCATGATACCTTAAACCACCAGCATGAATACTTGCAGGAACAAAATTATGTCCAAGTGAAAACATCGGCAACAAAGGTGTTAATCCAACATTATCACCAAAATCATACATAAATTTACCTCTTGTTAACTTCGGACAAGAAACTGGCTCAACCGCAATAAATCTTGTTTTTTTGCCTTCAGAAATGTTTTTATGAATAAAAGGAAAAGATATACCAGCAAAATTAGAACCTCCGCCAAAGGAAGCAATAACAATATCAGGGTAATCATCTGTTTTTTCAAATTGTTTAATCGTTTCGAGTCCTATAATAGTCTGGTGCATCAGAACATGATTTAATACACTTCCCAGGGAGTATTTCGTATTATCGTCTTGTGCTGCCATTTCTATTGCTTCCGAAATTGCAATACCCAAACTACCCGAAGAATCAGGATCAACTGCCAACACTCCCCTACCCGATTCTGTAGAATTAGATGGAGAAGCAACAACATCAGCATTCCAGGTATTCATCATTATTTTCCTATAAGGCTTTTGATTAAAACTAACTCTAACCATAAACACTTTCAGATCAATACCAAAATGATTGGTTGCAAAACTTAAAGCACTTCCCCATTGTCCTGCTCCAGTTTCGGTAGTAATTCGTTTTACGCCTTCTTTTTTATTATAAAAAGCCTGAGGTATTGCTGTATTTGTTTTGTGAGAACCTGATGGACTAACACTTTCGTTCTTATAATAAATTTTTGCAGGAGTATCAAGCAGTTTTTCTAATTGATAAGCTCTGTGCAACGGAGAAGGCCGGAATAACTTATAAACATCTGCTACTTCTTCTGGAATATCGATCCATCTTTCCTGTGATACTTCTTGTTTAATCAATTCCATTGGAAAAAGCGGAGATAAATCGTCCGGTTCAATGGGTTGTTTTGTACCAGGATGCAATGGCGGCAACATTTTATTAGGCATATCTGCCTGAATATTGTACCACTTCATGGGCATTTCGTTTTCTGATAATAGAATTCTCATTGTTTTTTTCATCTTTTTAAAGTTTAAGTAAATAAATAGAAATTAATTAATAAAAAAAGAGGTGTATTGTAAACAACACACCTCTTTTGCTTTTAAACTATTTGATAAGTTAACTATAATATGTTTGTTTACGTTTGATATAATATATTAAACGCCACCACCAAAACATTAATATGTAACTATTGTTTATCATTGTTGAGTTTTTTATTTTGATATTTTAGAATCAGGAGCAATATCAGTTGTTACCCATACATTTGCCCCAATAATAGAATTAGCCCCAATAACAACCCTGCCTAAAATAGTTGCCTGTGCATAAATAACCACATTATCATTAACCATGGGATGTCGTCTAATCCCTTTAATGGGATTCCCATTTTCATCAAGAGGAAAACTCTTTGCACCCAGAGTAACACCCTGATATATTTTTACATAATTTCCGATTTCACAAGTTTCTCCGATTACAACTCCAGAGCCATGATCAATAGCAAAACTTTCTCCTATTTCGGCTCCAGGGTGTATGTCTATACCTGTTTCAGAATGAGCCATTTCTGTAATTATTCTTGGAATAAGTGGAATATTAAGCTTATACAGCTCATGTGCAATTCTATAATTTATCATCGCTTTAACAGAAGGATAACAATAAATAATTTCGCCTATACTCTTAGCAGCAGGATCGCCATTGTATATTGCTTTTACATCAGCAGAAAGTTTTCTTTTGATTTCGGGCAAACATAATAACAACATCTCAGCTACTTTTTGTGCCTTACTCTCACATTCTGTGCAATCTGATTTTTCTTTCTGGCGACAATTAAAACAGATCCCCCTATCAACCTGTTCAACAAGCAAATGGTAAACTTTATCCAAATTCACACCAATATGGTATTTCAATGTTTCAGGACTTAATGCAAGGTTGTCAAAATAACCTGGAAAAATTAATTCTTTAACAATCGCAACTATTTTGCTTAAGACTTTTATTGATGGCATTGCTTTGCTATGCAATGTCAGATATTTATTTTTATCTGTGCCATTCTGAGACAACTTATTAGTTATTTTATCAATTATAAATTCTTTTTTCACAACTTGAAGCTTTAATTAAACAAATCAGTACTTAAATATCTTTCTGCTGAATCACAAATAAAAGTGACAATTCTTTTATTACAATTGTCATTACGTTTAGCTATTTGCAATGCCGCAAAAACATTTGCACCAGATGAAATACCGCATAAAATGCCTTCTTCTCTAATCAATCTTTTTGCTGTATCAATAGCATCAACAGCAGAAACCTGAAATATTTCATTAATTAAATTTAGGTTAAGTATTTCAGGAATAAAACCAGCACCAATTCCTTGTATAAGATGAGGTGATGCCTTCCCACCTGACAAAACAGAAGATTCCATTGGTTCAATAGCAACAATAAATATATTAGGATTTTTTTCTTTTAACACTTCTGCTACTCCTGTTATTGTTCCTCCAGTACCCACTCCTGCAACCAAAATATCAATTTTGCCATCAGTATCATTAAAAATTTCCATTGCTGTTGTTTTTTTATGCATTTCTGGATTTGCAATATTTTTAAATTGAAATGGAATATAACTATTTGGAATTTCTTTCGCAAGGGATTCAGCTTTTTCGACAGCACCTTTCATCCCGTAAAAAGCTGGAGTTAATATTATTTCGGCACCAAAAGAACTTACAATCTTTCTTCGCTCAATGCTCATATTTTCTGGCATTACAACTATTAATTTAAGTTTCTTTACAGCACATATCATTGCAAGTGCAATTCCAGTATTACCGCTAGTAGGTTCTATAATTATACTTTCGCTATTAATCATCCCTTTCTCCTCAGCATCATTTATCAATGCTAAACCTAAACGATCTTTAACTGAAAAAGCAGGATTTCGGGTTTCTAATTTAACCAGAACTTCTGCATTGATACCTTTGGTCAATTGATTTATACGTAACAATGGAGTATTTCCGATAAGTTCTGTTATGTTGTTGTATATTTTCATATTCATTATTATTAAAAAAAGAGGCGTGTTGTAAACAACACGCCTCTTTTTGATTCTAAAATATTTTTAGTTACATATTGACAAATTGCTTACATTTTGATGTATTTTCACAACACCAACAACAATTTATAGATATGTAAGCTGAAATTTTCATCTGGTATTTTTAACACTGCAAAAATAATATTTTTTCAAAACAAAAAAAATATTTGAATATTTATAAATTTAAGAATCAATTAACAATACTTTGTACAGGTATAAAATTAAGCATTTCAGAGGCATAGGGTACAGAGGCATAGGGGTCTTCTATAACTTTATTACTTTATACCTTTATTCCATATATCAATTATGTACAAATTTATCCCGTTTGCAGTATATTATAAAAAAAATATGCTTTTATCAAAAACACACTGACATTTAAAGTAAAAACAGTAAATTATTCCTATTTCATTTTTTTAATTATCTTTGTGAATTATAAATAAAAATTATTAAATTAATGAACAAACTACCCATCCACACCTTCCATATACCGGTGATGGGTCTTGCTTATACCATAGATTCCCCAATTAAAGTAGCGCAGTTTGGAATTTCTTCTGTAATATCGCTTCTTGAAGACACGCTTATAGAAAAGATGCGTAGCTACTATTATCCAAAAATAAAAGAAGAGTATATCCCTATTAATACAGACGAACCAGATTATCGCGCAAAGCGAATAACTGATTATTTAAATCTTATTAATAAGATTGTACACGAACAAATAGAAAAACTAAAAGCATCCACTTTTGAAACGGGTTCTGATATAGTTCAATATTTCGAAATGCTTCCTGATAACAGCAAACTGAAAGCACTTTACAATATGATGTTAGGAACTCATGATGTTAAAGAAAAGGACAATATTCAACAACAATTACGTCAACAAATTGTTCCCGGCAATATTGATGTTAATATAATGACAAAAATCGATAAGAATAATTACGATGATAATGGTGATCTTATTGAAGATGGTTCAGATGCTATAACTGCCTTACGTGGATTTGCAAATAGTAATCTTTCAGGAGCTTCGGTAGTGTTTTCTGCCGGTATGAATCCTCGTTTATATAATTATATTGCAAATTTTGATCAATTTACTACATTGAATGATGGAGAATTTGCTAAAAAAGTTATAATAAAAGTAAGTGATTTTCGTTCAGCAATGATCCAAGGAAGGTATCTTGCAAGAAAAGCAGTATGGGTATCAGAATTTAGAATTGAATCCGGATTAAATTGTGGTGGACATGCCTTTGCTACTAATGGGCACCTACTTGGTCCTATTCTTGAAGAATTTAAAACAAAACGAGAAGAATTAATTGACGAATTATTTTCATCATATAGTTTGGCATTGATAGCAAAAGGAGAAGACATCCCAGATAAAGCTCCTGAATTGAGAATTACAGTTCAAGGAGGAATAGGTAATTTTAAAGAAGACAACTTTTTACATAAATATTATGGAGTTGATGGAACAGGATGGGGTACTCCTTTTTTACTTGTTCCGGAAGCTACCACTGTTGATAATGAAACTTTAAAGCTTTTAAGTAAAGCTCAGGTTGGCGATGTGATTTTAAGCGATAATTCTCCTCTTGGAATTAAATTTAGTTACTTAAAAGGTTCTTCGAGTGAAATTGAAAAAAACAGCAGAGTGGAAAATGGGAAACCCGGAGGTCCATGCACCGAACAAGTATTTCCAATAAATACAGAATTTTCAGGAAAACCTGTTTGCACAGCTTCTTTCAGTTATCAATTGCGTAAATTGGAACAATTAAAATCTCTCAATTTATCTAAAGAAGAATACCAAAAACAAAGTAAAGCTGTTTTTACCAAAGAATGTCTTTGTGTTGGTTTAAGTAATGCAGCTTTAATAAAACATGGCTTGGAAGCTATAAAAGGAAATTCTTTATCTGTAACTGTTTGTCCAAGCCCTAACATTGCATACTTTTCTAAAATTGCTACTTTAAAAGAAATGACTGACCATATATATGGCAGAACAGATTTGCTTGACAATATATATCGCCCTAATTTCTTTGTTAGTGAATTGTATATTTATATAAAATACTTAAAAGACCAATATCAGGAATCTTTACCCATTAATGATGACAAAACAATTAAATATTACATTGATTTCTGTCAAAATATACTTCATGGTATTGATTATTATAAAGAATTAACAGCTAAAATGATTGACTTTACAACTGCTGAAACAGAAAAAATGTATGCAGAAGTAATACAAGCAGAGAAAGAAGTTCTTGAATTCAAAGAAACTATAGAGAAAACAGCCTTAGTTATCTGATAAAAAATCAACCTAACTTCATTTTATCAAAAATATCAAAAAAATTCTTTTTAAAAGAATCGCTGATAGGTATTAGCTGATCTGTTATTTTTATTCTGTTTCTTTCAATACTTTCAATCTTGTTAAACGCAATTATATACGATTTGTGAACCCTGCAAAACAAATCAGCAGGCAGTGTTTCTTCCATTTTTTTAAAATTTTGAAGTGTCATCACTTTCTTAGTTTTTGTAACTATTCGCAAGTAATCGCCCATTCCTTCAATATAAAGTATTTCATCAAAAATTATTTTTTCATATCGAAATTCTGTTTTAACAAAGAAATAGTTTTCGCTCTGTTTTAAAATAATTGGATCTGTCTTACTTGCATTGGAAGAAATATTCATTTTGTCATAAACTTTATTTACAGCTTTTAAAAAGCGTTCAAAAGATATAGGCTTTAAAAGATAGTCGATGGCTTCTAATTCGAAACCTTGTATTGCAAATGAATCATAAGCTGTTGTAAAAATAACCAATGGTTTGGGTTGCAATATATTTAGAAGTTGAATGCCAGTTAATTCATCCATTTGAATATCAAGGAAAACCAAATCTACTTTATTTTCCTTAACATAATTAATAGTTTCCATAGCATTATCAAATGATTTCAAAAGATTAAGAAAGGGAACTTTTGAAACATAATTGTTTATAATATCCAAAGCCAAAGGCTCATCATCTACTGCAATACAATTTATTTTCTTCATTTCAAATTAGTTTTAAAGCTTATATGAACTTTTATTAAAATTTCTTTAAATATATATTTCAAGTTGAACAATATATTTATCCTTTGTTTGAACAATATCCAGTTTATGGTTGTTAGGATACAACAATTCAAGTCTGCGTTTTGTATTATTTAGCCCTATACCACCAGTAATATCTTTATTAGCAATATCGTCTGATATATAATTTATAATTTCATAGCTGATTTTGTTATTTACTGCTTGAATATTGATAATAATTCCGGGGGAAACAACTTTTTTGCTGCCATGTTTAAAAGCATTTTCAATAAAAGGTATCAAAATCATGGGAACAATTAATTGTTCATTAATATCGCCCACAATATTCAGTTCTACAAAGTCTTTATTCTTCATACGAAGCTTTTGAAGTTCAATGAAACTAATAAGATATTCTATTTCTTTTTTTAGAGGAACCCTATCGGAATTAGCATCATAAAGCATATATCTCATAATTGAAGATAGTTTCATTACTGCATCTGGTGCCACATCAGATTTTTGGTAAACCAATGAATAAATATTATTTAATGTATTAAAAAGAAAGTGAGGATTTACTTGAGAGCGCAATAAAGCCAATTCGCTAGACTGATTTTGTGTTATCAGATCTGATTTTTGTTTTTGACTCTTAAACCAATCTACTGTAAACTTTATAAGAAGGGCATAAAAAGCAGCAACAATAGATGCTCTCATTTCTCCATAAATTTCCAAAATTTCTTGTTCTAAAGGTGGAGTTTGTATTACATATTTATATGCAAAATGATATGCTTCAACCCTCGGAAAACTGAAAAGCATGGCTGTACAAATTCCTATAAGAACGCTAATTAGTTTATATTTAAATTTAAATAAAGGAGGATATATTAAAAAGTAAAAAAAATAAAAGTTAATGAAATTTAATATTAATGCAATAGTTACATCATTGTAAAAATTCTCTTTTATTCCACCAACATATAATGGAAAAAGGTTTTGATTTATAATATAGAACCAAAAGAAAAAATGGATAAGAAAGATATATTTTTTTTTCATTTATATATTTCTGATTTAGCTAGTAGTCAAAAATTATCTCAAAAATTTAAATTGCTAGTTCGTTAAGCGTTATCTCTGTTTTCATTGCAATCAAAAGCTAAAACAAAAATAGCATATAATACCAAATAAACCTAAACTAATCGGTGAATTAATCTGAATTGCTGTAGAAGCATATATTTTAACCTTTATATCAGATTATATAATTTAATAACCAATTATCGTCTATTAATACCTAATGGTAGATTTCATTTGACAATGAACTTTTTATTATTCAATTTTGTAGCATAGTAGTAATACTTTTCATCATTAGTTTAATATTACCACATTCCATTTATTGCTAATGGATGTGGTAATTTTTATTTATTAAAATCCATTTCCTTTTAAAAAATTGTTTAAATGCATTCATTTTTTCACCTTTTCCCCATTTTTCGCTGTCCGTTGAGCAAAACATTTTACTAGTTGACCAAAACGCATCACTAGTTGAGTGAGAAAGATTACTAGTTGACAAAAAAAGTTTACTAGTTGACCAAACCGCATCACTAGTTGAGTAAAAAATTTTACTAGTTGACAAAAAAGCATCACTAGTTGACTCTACCGCATTACTAGTTGAGCAAAAAAGATCACTAGTTGACCAAAAAGGACAAAAAAATCATCAACTAGTGATGCTTTTTGCTTAAATAAGTACCCTAAAACATCAAAAAGTGAAATTTTTTGATTAAATATGCTTGCGGAATCATCAACTAGTGATACTTTTTGGTTAAATTAGTATCCTAAAACACCAAATAGTAAAGTTTTTTCAGCAAATAGACAAACGGAATCATCAACGGAAGATGCTTTTGCATTAAATAAATACACTAAAACACCAAATAGTGAAATTTTTGTAACAAATAGACTTGCGGTATCATCAACTAGTGATGCTTTTTGGTTAAATAAGGACTCTAAAACATTAAAAAGTAAAATTTTTGCAGCAAATAAGCTTGCGGTATCATCAGCGGAAGATGCTTTTTCAATAAATAAATACCCTAAAACATCAAAAAGTAAAATTTCATGAACAGTTTTGGCTTTTCAGATTTCAACAAACAATTGAACTACAAGTATTTTAAAAATCATTAGTAAGTGTAATCGGTATTTAGTAACTTTGTATTTTAAGGTTAAACATTAATTTCTGTATTACGAATTAAATTGAATGACAAATACAACAAATAAAATAAATAATTTTGAAGATGGTAAAATGCTCCCATTGATGGAATCTTTTTATTCAATACAAGGAGAAGGATTTAATACGGGGAAAGCTGCATATTTTATCAGAATAGGAGGTTGCGATGTTGGTTGCTATTGGTGCGACGTTAAAGAAGGCTGGGATGCAAGCAAACATCCATTAACTGCTACTGATTTAATAATCAATGAGGCGAATCAGTATTCTGCCAAAGCTGTTGTTGTAACAGGAGGAGAACCATTGCTTTATAACCTTAATTATTTATGTGGCGAATTGAAAAAAAAACAAATTAGCACTTATTTAGAAACTTCAGGCTCATCAAAACTAAGTGGTATTTGGGATTGGATTTGTCTTTCTCCTAAAAAGAACAGTCCACCCCTATCAGAAATATTCGATATAGCTAACGAATTAAAAATGATAATTTTTGATATTTCAGATTTTGAATGGGCAGAAGAGAATGCAAATAAAATAAACAACAATACCAAGCTCTTTTTGCAACCCGAATGGTCGAACAGAAAAAAAATGATGCCAATAATTATAGATTATATTTTAAAAAATCCGAAATGGAGCATTTCACTTCAATCGCATAAATATATGAACATTCCTTAGTTAAGAAAAAAGGGAAAGTAAAAAGATAAAAGATATATAGTAAACGAAAAATATAAAAATGAAGAAATTTTTATTAATAATCATCTGTTTTCTTATAGCAAATGCGCCTTTAACTGCTCAGGATAAGCTTTCAACAAAATCGAAAAAAGCAATAGAAGCATACAAAAATGCTATAACACTTTTTGGAAAATGGGATTATGACAATGCCGAAAAAGAAATAAAAAAAGCAATCAAACATGATGATAAATTTATTGAAGCTTACATTTGGATGTCATATATATATGAAGCTAATAAAAAACCAAAAGAAGCAATTGAAGCTATGACTCAGGCAATAAGTATTAATCCTGATTTTTTTCCAAATAGTTATTTTACATTAGCCAATATAGAATTTTCCATTGGCAATTATGAATTAGCAAAAGAACATTATAAAAAATACTTAACATATAAAAATATTTTAGAAGAATTTAAATTAACAACAAATAAAAAACTTCTCAATTGCGATTTTGCAATGAATGCTATTAAAAATCCAGTACCTTTTAATCCCATAAATTTAGGCGATAGCATAAATACAGAATATTCAGAATATTCTCCAAGTTTAACTATTGATGAACAAACAATTATTTTCACCAGACGTATTCCTGTTAATTCAAATTCTACCAGTCTGGTTAAAGAACATGAAGATTTTTTTATCAGTTTTAAAATAAATGAGGAATGGTGTTTAGACTATAATCTTGGTCCACCAATTAATACTCCAGATAATGAAGGTGCACAATGTATATCCTCTAATGGAAAAATATTAGTTTATACGGCATGTAATAGACAAAATGGTTTTGGCAGTTGTGATTTATATATTTCTTATAAAAAAAATAATAGGTGGACAACTCCTGTTAATATGGGACCGAATGTAAATTCAAATAAATGGGATTCGCAACCATGCTTTTCACCTGATGGAACAACAATATTTTTTTCCAGTGCAAGACCAGGCGGAAAAGGAGGTTCTGATATTTGGAAAACTACTTTTTCTGCAAATGGGAATTGGAGTAAAGCTGTTAATTTAGGAGATACCATAAATACCGATAAGGAAGAAAACTCACCATTTATCCATTTCGACAATCAAACTCTTTATTTTTGTTCTGATGGACACATAGGTATGGGTGGAAGAGATTTGTACTTTTCAAAAAAAGATTCTTTAGGTAATTGGGGAATACCAGTAAATTTGGGTTATCCTATAAATACCTTTGCTGATGAATTTGGTTTAATTGTGAATGCAAAAGGCAATTATGCTTTTTTTTCATCTGATAAAGTAGGCGGAAAAGGTAATTTAGACTTATATACCTTTGAACTTCCCAAAGAAATTCAACCTCTTCCGGTAAACTATATGAAAGGGATCGTTTTCAATAGCGAAACAAAAGAAAAAATAGAAGCATGGTTTGAACTTATCAATTTAAAAACAGGAAAAGTAGTCTATCAGTCATACTCCGACCCAAATAATGGCGATTTTTTGGTTATACTCCCAACAGAAAATGACTATGCTCTTAATGTTTCAAAACAAGGTTACTTATTTTATTCTGATAATTTTACATTGACAGGAATAAATACAAAAATGGAACCTTTTATAAAAAACGTGCCGCTTCAACCAATTATCATTGGAAAAACAGTTATCCTGAAAAATATTTTCTTTGAAACCGCTAAATATGATTTAAAAACAGAATCCTATATAGAATTAGATAAATTGGCAGCATTTTTGAAGACCAATGCCAATATTAAAATTGAAATATCGGGTCACACAGATAATGTTGGAAGCAAGGAATACAATCAAACATTATCAGAAAACAGAGCAAAATCGGTTTA
>DYDE01000007.1:0-28872 GCA_020718065.1 Marinifilum sp.
TTTAAATATTATTTTGTAAAAAAATATTAATATTCCTTAAAATATTGACAGACTATAAATCTTCTATCGCTTCTGTTCCCGTTGTTTTATATCCACTACTTTTCCACGATTTTATTCCTCCAAATAACTCTCTTACCTTAAATTCATTCTAAGCATTCTGAATGCCATTTTGCTTGAATCATTAAAATCTCCATTTTCTCCATATATTATATGTAAATACTGTTTATCAAAACGCAATAAATTTTCAGTTGATAATGTTTCGAATGGAATATTTATTGCTCCTGGTATATGTTCTTTCTCAAATGCCTCCTTATATCGAACATCAATAATTATAATTTTCTCTCCACTATTTATTTCTTTAAAAACTTCTGCTGCATTAATCTCATCATTTGTTTTCATTTTTAAAAAATTTTAAATAATACCCCCCGTTTCCAAAAACATCAAAATTTAAACTAAATCATTATGAAAACAGAGGGGTATTTTGTTTTAAATATATAATTATAATCTGCTATTTTTTTGTTTTCTTTAATCCCTTTTCTTTTGTACATTTTCATTTCTTTAAAAAATTAGTTTTTACCTACTCTATTTCAGCCTTGCCTATCGGCAGGCAAGCTTTTCGGCTTACGATGTTTGTTTATATGCCAACCAAAACATCCTTTCATTGAAGTATGAAAAAATGAAAAGATGCCTGGTTGCTTTGTTAATAATACCTACTATAATTATTTAATAATTGATATTTTCTGTGTTGAAATTCCTTCGTTGTTCTTTATCTTTACCACATAAACACCTGCTGATTGATCATTTAGATTTATTTCATCTTTACCTGTTATTGTTTTACATAAAACAATTGCACCCAGGTTATTGAAAATCTGCACTTCGCTCAATCTTTTGGTTTCTATATTAAAAATTCCATTGATAGACGGATTGGGATATATATTAACATTTCTAAAATCTGATTTATTATTATCAATGCCTACGAGCGTTGAAATATCTAAAACACCACCTGTGTTTGTTCTGACTGAATTATTACTACCTCCCCATACAATTATCTTACTATCTGCTACAACACAAATATGATTATACCTTCCAGTTGGTGTACTAGCTGTAACGGGTATATTCAGCCAGGTATTATTTTCCGGGTCATATATCCCTCCTGTATTTAAATTAGGGTCTCCACCCCATACTACCATCTTATTATTAACCCATACACAGGTAAAGAAAGTGCGAGCACTAGCGCAATTGATCCCAGTGGAAGTTGCTGTCCATGTATTGGTTACTGGATCATATATCCCTCCAGTATATTGGACGTTACCAAACGATGAACCACCCCAAACAATCATTTTTGTGCCTGTCCATACATAACCACAATAACCACGTGCTGAAGGTGCATTGGTATTGGTAATAGGCGACCAGGTATCGGTTGCAGGGTCGTACATTGCACCATCTCCCAAACTATTGTTATCACCACCTCCCCAGATAATCATCTTGCTTCCAGTCCATACAGCTGCAGAAGCCAACCTTGCAGAAGGTGCATTAGTTGCTGAAATTGCTGTCCATGTATTTGTAGTTGGGTCATAAATCGCACCATCATTTAAATAATATGTATTACCTACACCACCCCATATTATTACCTTACTCCCTGTCCAAACAGCCATTGCCATGGATCTGCCCGCAGGGGCGCCAATTGATGATATAGCTGACCATGTATTAGTGGTGGGATTGTATATACCCCCATCATTTTTGTATAAACTACCTCCAGCATATCCACCCCATACAATCATATTGTTACCAGTCCAGATTGTAATATGCCCAGACCGTGCACCTGGACAATTTGCTCCAGTTGAGGTAGCTGTCCAGGTGTCGGTTATCGGATTATAAATTCCTCCTGTATTCCGCCATATACTAGCGTATCCTCCCCAGACTACCATTTCTGAGCCTGTCCATACTGCTGTATGCCAACTCCTTGCCTCCGGGCAATTTGTTCCTATACTTGTTGTTTGCCAATTTTGTGCTAACATGTAGTTATTCAGCGACAAAGAAAAAAGAAAAACCAAGCTTGCAGCGTACTTAAAGCAGGTACTTTTTTTCTGGCCTTTCATCGAAAATAATTTTTTAAACATCGTTTTTAATAATTTGAATATTGCCTACTCTTTTTCAGCTTTTCGGCTTTTGCTGTTTTTAAGTTTATATGGTGGTGTTTTGTGATTTTTATTCTTTAATCAATTTAAAAGTTTTGAAATCTTTAGAATTACTAATATTTACTAAATAAATTCCCTTCTTAAAACAACTGATATCTATAACCATTTTTTCTTTTTGCATTAATTGTTGCCTAACCAATCTGCCATCAGAATTATAGATTGTTACCATGCAACCTAAGCCTTCTGAAAACGCTGAATTTTCAATAGTAATGTTTGTTTCTGTAATTGTAGGGTAAATCATAATATTATCGTTTTTAATTGTTCTTGTTTTCAAAGAAATCAAACCGAGATATTCGAAATTTCCGTTATAATCGGTCTGTTTGAGCCTATAGTAATTCATACCCATCAAAGGTGAATTGTCTGTCCATTTGTAACTAATTATTTGGTTACTGTTGCCAGTTCCTTTTATTATACTTAAAATAGTATAATCAACTCCATTTCCCGAACGTTCTATTGTGAAATAATCATTATTAGTTTCAGTAGCCGTTATCCATTTCAATTCAGCTGTATTATTTATGCATTGTGCTGTATATGAGATTAATTTAATTGGTAATGGAGCTGAAGTATATTTA
The DNA here is from genome assembly GCA_020718065.1 of Marinifilum sp. GTDB lineage: Bacteria > Bacteroidota > Bacteroidia > Bacteroidales > CG2-30-32-10 > CG2-30-32-10. Next base: position 2,771 of record DYDE01000007.1, read on the forward strand.
AATATTGTACCCATATTGAAGGCACCTCCAGAAGTTGTCATACCATACAGAAAAGTCCCATCAGAAATTAAACCGCCAGAACCCCCATTTCCATTTGCAACTCCCAAAAAATCAATTAGCTTTGAAAAACCTGTTCCATCCGTTTTTATTTTAAAAATGCCACCCATATTATTTAAACCACCAAAAACTGTCAATCCAAACAGAAAGGTTCCATCAGAAATAAGGGCAGAACAAGGCCAACGTCCATTTGTTATTTCTGAAAAATCCAGTAGTTTTAAATACCCGCTACCATCGGGCAAAATTTTAAATATAGTACCAATATCATTTGTGCCACCGTATTTAGTTGTTCCGTACAAAAAGGTTCCGTCATAAAAAAGAGAACTTTGAGGGCTACGCCCATTTGATGTGCCAGCAAAATCTAACAATTTTGAATACCCACTTCCATCGGGCAGTATTTTAAATATCATTCCCATATTGTTTGTTCCACCTATAAAAGTTGTTCCATATAAAAAGGTTCTGTCAGATATTAAAGTACATGTATAAGGGGTATTTCCCTCAGGAGAACCTGGAAAATCGAAGAGTTTGATGTATTGAGAAAAGCTGAGATTACTTTGTGTAAATACTATTAATATATATAGAAAAAAGCTGATACTGTTTTTTTTATTTATTGTTTGTATTTTATAAAAAATGCTTTTTTTCACTTCAATTTTATCATTAATCGTTTAATCCTGATTTGTGACTCATTACCCAAATCAAATTTTATGGTTATTTTATATAATTATACATTCTAATTCTTAATTCAAAAAAGAACTCCTCTTGATTCCCTCTTCCCTATAAATTTGTTTGTATGGATAATACCTTATCCTTCATTTTGTTTTAACAAAATTAGAGCAGATTAATTTAGCTTATTAAAAAAAAAGTTACAGATATGTAGATAAGGAAAAGATAAAATTACGTATTCGTAAATACGTAATTTTATAAAGACTCATTAATTGTTATTGCTAATTTAGATTTTCCTCATTATCAAAATGTAAAATACATTTATAGAAGTACTATTTAGGAGCTAATTTTTCAATTGAAATACGAAATTTCACAGGTGTAAGCCCAGTATATTTTTCGAATGATTTGTAAAATGAATCAAATGACTTGAACCCCAATTCGGGGCATAGTTTTTTTATTGGTATTTTATTGCTTGTATTTGCTAATATTCTTCGTGCTTCTTCAACCCTGTATTTATTAATAAAGTTATTGAAATTCATATTGTATTTTTCATTAATAATTTGTGATAAATACTTTTTACTTATTTCTGTTTTTTCCGAAAGTTGCTCAAGTGTTAAACCTGGACTCAAATACACCTTTTCTGTTTCCATGTATAATTCTAAACGCTTAATAAAATTGTCTTTTTGCTCCTCACTAAGCAATGAAGCACTATACTTTTTGTCAATTAATAATACATCTTTATTGAAGTTCCCTTCCTTTTTCAATAATTGCAATTCTTTCTCTTTATTTATAATTTCTATATTTCTCTGAACAAGCGAACGATAAGCCCTATAATTATTCCGGTATAATAAAGATATTATAGATAACAATATCAATGTAAGAGATAATCCAATAATTGTGATATAAATAATTCTATTCTTATTTTTAATGGTAAATTCCTTGATTTCTAATTCTTTTCCTTTTTTCTCATTCTGGTACTTGGCTTCAATTTCAGTAAGTTGCTTAAATTTATTTATATTAGAAAGGCTATCACTAAGCAATTTATAAAGTTTGTGAGTGTAGTATGCGTTCTTATAATCTTTTATACTATCATAGGCTGATATCAAATTTATATAAAGCGCTTCCTTAACAGGCAAATTATTAGTTTCAACTGCTAATTTTAAACCTTCTGAGGCATAATTGATAGTTTCTTCAAATTTCCGTAAATTCAAACTAATTTCAGCTATATTAATTAAATAAATTGAAATTTCATTATTATCACCAATTTCTTTACTTATTTTAAACGATTTATTAAAGTATTCTGCTGCTTTTTCTAATTCACCTAATTCACCATAAATGCATCCCAAATTCATTAAATTAGCAGCTATTTCTTTGTTGTTGCCAATTTCAGAACAAAGGTTTAATGATTTAATGAAGAAATCCTTTGCCAGGTAATAATTTTTTTTTCTTAAATAAAGATCCCCCATATCAAGATAGTAAAGAGAGGTCATTAATTTATCACCACGTTTATTGCTTATTTCAAAAGATTTGTTATAATATTCAATAGCTTTATCGAATAGGCTATTCTGTAAAAAAATACTACCAAGCAATAGAAAATTAGAAGATATTCCTCTTTTATCACCATATTTTTCACTCATTTTTAAAGAATTCAGGCTGTAATCCACAGCTTTACTATATTCACCTATCTGTAAGCTAATATATCCCATATTCAAATAATAATATTGCATGTCTTTTTGGCTGTCCATACTTATAAAAACATCAAACGATTTTTTCAAAAAATCATTTGCCTTTTCGTAATTCCCTTGTGAAGAAAAACAAATACCAATGTTATTATAACAAATTGCAATTTTGGATTTATCGCCAATTTCCAAGCTGATTTTCAATGCCATACTATCATATTCAATTGCTTTTGTAAATAAACCTCGATTATCATAGATTACCCCTAATCTTTGATAGCAGGAAGCAATTTCTCTGTTGTTTTTAAATTCTATATTTATTTCTAAAGATTTGTTTAAATATTCTTCTGCAATATCAAGCTCTCCTTTATAATACAATATGGTTCCAATAGATTTATAACAAAAAGCTATACCCTTTTTATAACCTATTTTATCAGAAAGCTGGAGTGCTTCTTTTCCAATAATTAAAGCAGAATCAAGGTTATCGTATCGAAGTTCTTCACAAATCTTGTTTAAAATAATTACCTTTGAAGTATCACTTTTAAGGGTTTTAAGAACATTTAAAAGACTATCTTTTGTGGTTTGCCCTGTTACAGAAGAGAATATAAGAAAACAAAGGGAAAAGCAAAATAATAAAAAAAAATGATGTTTTTTCATTGTATGTATTTTTATACAAAGATAAAAAATCATTTATGTTGTTGTTTTTTCTTTGCCACAGATTTCACAAATTATCACAGAACTTTCTGCGTGAATCTGTGGCTAATATTACCCAAATACCTCGAGGCTCTGCCTCGGGGTTATTCATTATAAATGAACTGATTTCAAATTCAGACATTTATTGAAAATGAGAAGTTAAAAGTCTTATTTTAAAATAAACTTTAATTTTTCACAAGTTTCGTTCTTGATACTGTTCCGTTTTGGTTTATTTCAATATAGTATATTCCACTTGCTAAATTTGAAATATCAAAGGAAGAGTAATTACTTAAACGCTCTTTTTTTTCTGAAACAATTTGTCCTGTTATGGTTAGCACTCTAATAGTAGCATTTTCAGGTTCCTCACCTTTTATATTTACAGTAAATATGCCATTTGTGGGATTGGGATATGTTATTGTATTTAAAATATTGTCAATACTATAATTAACAGATACTATTTTGGAGTATTCAAATTTGCTATCAAAATCTGTTTGCTTAAGTCTGTAATATTGAATACCCTTAAGTTTAGTATCTAAATATTGATAATTCAATATTTGGTTTGAATTACCTGCTCCATCAATAATACCAATGACATCCCAATCGATTACATCATAAGATTTTTCAATAGTAAAATAATCATTGTTAATTTCTGAGGCTGTACTCCATTTTAATTCTACTTTATTTTCTATCAAATGGGCATTAAATGACAATAACTCAATTGGGAGAGGTGAACTTTCGTTCACAAGTGTCCATGATTTATAGAAATCTGAAGGATTAATGCTCCCTGTTGATACGGTGTTGTTAATTATATCGGCAGTACCAAAAGGACCGTACCAATCACCCCAGGTATTAATTGAAAAATTAAAACGCTGAGCAAAAAGTGAAGATTCTATTATGGTATTTCCAACACCATTCCAATCGTTATCCGAATAGTAAAATGTAATTGAAGTAGTTGGTTTTGTGATATAGCCGGCAGCATCAATTATCCAAAAGCGGTCAACTACGTTTGTCGAATTATTGATGCCAAATTTATTAAACATCTGAGTAACATCTGATGGCCTATACGTGTTATTATCCCAATTAGAACCTGCATACGAAGAAAATAAAAAACTACCAATACCAACTCCCGCAGTTGCAATATTGATAGAAAGTGGCATTTTACTTCCGCTTGAATTTGTATAAGGAATGGTATAATTTCCACTACCTGTTCCAATGTTCCACTTTATTCTGTTATTTTCTCCTTCAGATATAATATTACCACCTGTTCCTGCAGTGGAAATAGCACTTGCACCCGCATTATCTATAACCATATAAGCACTATTACTCACAACTATATATGCATCGTTATTAAGCACCAGTCGACTCTGTGAGTAACTTTTGGTAATATGCAACAGAAAAATCACAAACAATATGAAGAAAATAGATAAAAAAAGTCTAGTTTGGCTTTTCATAATTATTGTGTTTCTATCACATGATAACTATAAGTATGAGCTGCAGCACTTGGTGCTGGTGAAAAATTGAGTATAAAATTAGTTGTTGAAGAAGTAACATAAACTCTTGCAATTTCAGTTGCAGCAATTAGATTTGTTGGTGTAATTACTACTATTGGAGCTGTTGTGTAAGTTTTGTTAAAAGTAATAGTTACAGTTCCAACTGCGACGGTTGTTGTTATAGAAATTTTACCAGCCACATCAGTTGCATTAGTTAAGGAATAGGTAACGTATGGAGAAGCCGTGATAATAGGTGCTGTGGTTTGCTGCGACTGAAGGTGTCCATTTTTAAATGCAAGTTTTGCGTTAGTAGCAGGCAATGTAGTTCCAATACCAATATTTCCGGAACTTATAGTTGTTCCTGTTCCATCAATGCCAGTTCCGAAAATAAGGTTGCCGATGGAAAGCTGGTTATTTCCGGTAGGAGCAGGAACATCAATATCATAACCAATAATAAGGTTATTTGCACCGGTTGAAATATTATCTCCAGCTTGGTAGCCGACAAATATGTTATTGCTATATGTCAGCCCCAAAGTACCATAACCGGCTCTATATCCAATGCATGTGCTATTTGTAACTGGAGATAGTACAAATTTGCCCGCTTCAGACCCAATCATGGTATTCTTACAACCTCTTTGATTTGAGCTACCTGCATAATATCCGATCATAACATTATCGTCTCCTACATCATTCTGGAATCCTGCTGCAAACCCCACCCATGTATTGTTATTGGCCTCATCTGCAGGAGCCCAGTTGTTCATTCCATTTTGACCACCTATTCCAACATTATAACTTCCTTTTACACTCCACAATGCTTCATATCCTATCGCAGTATTATAATACCCGTTACTTACTCCATCTCCTGTAATTAATCGACCGGCTTCCCAACCCAAAGCTGTATTGTAGCTTCCTATATTATTATTTAGAAGCGCATTGTATCCTACTGCAGTGTTTTGTATTCCAGTTGTATTTGTGGGCAGGGCGTTGTATCCCATAGCTGTATTGTTATTTCCACTGGTATTGGCATTTAAAGCCATATATCCAAAACCTGTAGAAGTAGTTGCAGTATTGTTATTACCGGATAGGTAACCAAAAAATGATTCACCCGTGGAAGCAATTCTACCCGCTTTATTATTAAAAATTTTGAAATTAAGAGGCACATTATCTGTTGTACCAAGGAAATTTGTTCCATCCACTGTACCTGCATTACCGGTAATAAGCCATCCGCTTCCCGAACCTGTATTAAGCCTGATCCAGTTGGGAACCACTGTGGTGCCAGAATTATAATAATACCCTACTGTTGATAATCCGCCAGTTCCAGTGTTATAAACCAACAAACTAGTTGCGGGAGATGCTATCGTTATTAAATCACCTGTACCTGTTAGCGCAACTCTCGGTATAAGTAAGCCTTTGTCGGTAAAGTTTATATCAAGACCGGCCGAATTATCAGGCACAATACCCGTTGAATTAATACCAATATTTTGTGCAAAACTCATTATTGAAAAGACACAAAATAAAGTTACAAAAGATACAATTATTAGAAATTGATTAAGCTGTTTTGGTAGTTTTGTTGGTGAGTTATAAAATAAAAATTTTAATGCTTTCATAAATTATTGTAAAAATTTATACATTTTTAATAAAAGAAATATGTTAATATCTTGTTATTGTGATTTTATTTGTAAAGAAATTATTTTGCGTTTTTACCTGAATAATATAAATACCTGCATTATAATTACGGGTATTTAATGTAACTTCTGTTTGATTAATGTTTTCATCATACACTACCTCACCTTTTATAGATATTATTCTCACAGATTCTATTTTATCAATCTCTTTCGAAATAATATTTACTAAATCTTTTGCAGGATTTGGGTAAATGAGTGGTTCCGTTTGTCCTAATATTGGTGGTATCATATTGGGCCCTGGACTATATATTCCCCCGGTATTGAGATATACACTGGTGCTTCCACCCCAAGCGATCATATTGGCTCCTGTCCAGAATGCTCTGGCAAATCTGCAATTTTCGGGAGCATTTGATGTTGTAATAGCTGTCCAAGTATTACTTGATGGATCGAAAACTCCTCCCGGTGCATAACTTGGAAAACCATTTGCATCCAGACCACCCCATACTATCATTTTACTGCCAGTCCACACTGCTGTATGAAAACTCCTACCTGTGGGTGCATTTGTGGTTGATGTAGCTGTCCAGGTATTTATTGCTGGATCGTAAATACCGCCGGTATTGTAGTTCACATCACCCCATACTGCACCTCCCCAGGTTATCATTTTGCTACCTGTCCATACCGCTGTATGCGCAAAAGTTGGTTCAGGCGCATTTATGTTAGACATAGATGCCCATGTATTTGTAACAGGGTCATAAATACCACCTGTGCAATTTGCATCACGTCCTCCCCAAACAATCATTTTGCTTCCTGTCCAAATAGCGGTATGGAAATAATAAACTGTTGTAGGTGCATTAACCATCGAAATTGCTGTCCAACTGTCTGAGGCAGGATCATAAACACCACCTGTACCGGAACCATTTCCACCCCAAACTATCATCTTACTTCCAGTCCATATAATTGTTGGAATACTTGCTATGCCAGGAGCATTAACCATCGAAGTGGAAGCCCATGAGTTTGTTGCCGGATCATAAATACCACCGGTATTTGTTGGCCAGCCACTTGCAAGTGTTCCACCCCAAACAATCATCTTACTTCCTGTCCAGATTGCTGAATGAAGATAGCGATTATCAGGAGCGTTTACGGTTGAAGTAGGTGTCCAGACGCTTGTTACAGGATCATAAATACCCCCATTATTAAAACTCTCATTACCAGCCCCAACTCCACCCCAAACGATCATTTTATTTCCCGTCCATGCCGCAGAAAACCATGTTCGGCCCACAGGGGCATTGGTTATAGAAGTTGATGTCCATGTTTCCTGACCAAAAGATACAGATTTTGTTACTAATATTATTAATATTAAAAAACACAACTTAGAGTTTTTAGCCATTTTTAAATTATTAAATTATTTTATTAATATCATTTGTTTTGTTTCCCTAATGTCATTTGCAGAAAGTGTGTAATAATATATTCCTGCTTTTAATTTAGCTGCATCATATTTTATTTCATAAATACCTTTACTTTGCTTAGTATTTATTAGTGTCGCTACTTCCTTTCCATTGTAATCATATATTTTTAGGATAACATCACTATTTGCTCTTAATTGATATCTGATAACTGTAAAATGATTAAAAGGATTTGGGTAGTTTTGTTGAAGCAAAGAAAGGGTATGTCCTTTTGAATTGATACCAACTATTAATTCACTAAGCGGACGGCGCCAGACCGACTGATTATTGGTACCAGCATATATGTAATTATTTGCAATTAGCAAAGAAGGTATTTGCGGAATAGTAATGAAACCCTGATTAATATCAACCCAGCTATCACCATTATTGGTTGAACAGAAAACACCTCCCTGGGTTCCAACAAATATATTTGTACCAGATAAAACTATTGATTTTATATACAAATCTGTTAAGCCATTATTGACAGCCATCCAATTCGCACCATAATTGGTTGAACGGAAAACGCCACCACCACCACCTGATGTTGTTACTGTTCCGGCAAAAATATTTGGTCCATTAACTGCTAATGAAATAACATTAAGAATTGTTAAACCATTATTGATATTGACCCAACTATTCCCATTATTTGTCGAACGAAATACACCCACAAACCAACCACCGGCATATATGCTATTTCCGCCTGAAGCAATCGTATAAAGAGTATGTTGTAAATTTATCATATCACAATAATCCCAATTTACCCCATTATCTGTCGAACGATAAACTCCATTATTATTTGCAGATGCATAAATATCAGCTCCGTTTGTAGTGAAACCGGTAATAGATCGGCCCAATAAAGGAGTACTGCTAATAGCATCCCAATTAGCCCCATTATTAGTTGAAAGAAATGTACCACCTGCATTTAAACCTGCTAATATATTGCTTCCGATAGCACCAAGTGAAAACACATTGTTACCAGCCAAACCACTTTGAACCCAATTAGCACCATTATCAGTTGACTTAAAAACTCCACCTGAAACTGTACTGGCGAAAAGATTTGTTCCTGATACAGTTAAACTATTCACATTTCCACCATAAATACCATTTGTATATACCCATTGAGCAGAACTACTCTCATATATTAATGTAAACTGTGCTATTAATAAGAGAAGAATTACATATTTGTTAAATAATTTTTTCATTCTATTTTATTAAAAAATATTTATACTATCTCACATATAATAAATTCAAGAAGATAAATTAAGTTTACTTCATCAACACCATCTGTTTTGTTTCGCTGATACCATTGATGGTAATTTTATAAAAATATATTCCTGCTTTTAAATTTTCTGCATTAAATCTCACTTCCTGATTACCTTCTGCTTGTTCAGCGTTTACAAGAGTTGTTATTTCTTTTCCTTTTATATCATATACCTTCAGAATCACATTACTTTTAGTTTTCAATTTATAATTGATAATAGTAAACTGATTAAAAGGGTTTGGGTAGTTTTGTTGAAGATAAGAAGGTGTCAATTCTTTTGAATCAATTGCAACTACTTCGCTAAGCAATCGTTTCCAAACTGATTTATTGAGTCCTGCATAAATATAATTATTTGCTATGATTAAAGAATTTATAGTTGGAATTGTAGCAAATCCCTGATTTATTGGAACCCAGTTAGCACCATTATTAAATGATAAAAAAACTCCTCCATTAGTAGTTCCGGCAAAAATATTTGCACCTATAGTTGTAAGAGATTTAATACCCAAAAATGTCAATCCATTATTAATAGCAGCCCAACTTCCTCCATTATTGGTTGAAAGGAATACTCCACCATCAGTTCCGGCAAAAATATTCGTACCGCTTACTGCAAGGGTATTAATAGAAAGATTAGTCAATCCAGTATTTGTAACTATCCAGTTTGCTCCATTGTTGGTTGAGAGAAAAACACCCCCAGCTGTCCCAACAAATATATTTGTTCCATTCGCCATAAGAAATCGAACATCCAAATTTGTTAAACCAGTATTTGTAGTTATCCAGTTTGTTCCATTATTAGTTGAAATAAAAACGCCATCACCATTAGTACCAGCAAATAAATTAGTATTTGCGATTACACATTTTACTTGCCAATTTGTTAAACCAGTATTTACCTCTTCCCAATTTACTCCATTATTCGTTGAACGGTGCATCCCTGTGGTAGCAGTACCGGCATATACGTTTGTACCAGATACCGCTATTGAATTTACAGCAGCAATTATACCACTATTAAACGATGCCCAATTTGTTCCTCCATTGGTTGAACGATAAATATCCAAATTGGTACCTGCGTATAAATTATTTCCTACCGAAGCAAAAGCATTAACATTTTGAATTGTTAAACCTTCATTGTATGCAGCCCAATTTGTTCCATTGTTTGTAGAACAATAAACACCTCGGTCAGTCCCTGCATATAAATTTGTACCATTCATAATTAGAACGCTAATATAAATATTTGATAGTCCATTATTTACTGCTGCCCAATTATTACCATTGTTCGTAGAACGATAAACACCTGCCTGACCAATTCCTACAAATATATTTGTACCACTAGCGGCAAGTGAAAGAGTCCAATAATATGCTATGCCAGTATTATTTTCTGTCCAGTTATTTCCATAATTTGTTGAGCGAAAAACACCACCTCCCAATGTGCTTACAAATAAGTTTGTTCCATTCAAAATTAGGGATGTAACATTAGTTGCTGTTAAACCTGTATTTATAGTTGTCCAGTTTGTTCCATTATCGGTTGAACGATATACTCCCCCCATCGTTCCCGCATAAAAATTTATTCCATCTACTACCAAAGAATTAATACGGACATTTGAAAAAGAACTATTTACCTCACTCCAATTCACTCCATTATTTGTTGATCGGAAAATACCATTTACTGTTCCAACATATACATTTGTCCCATAGGTAGTAAGCGAACAAATAAGAGGAGAATTTATGCCATTATTAGCATCAGACCAGTTATTTCCATTATCGGTTGATCGAAATACTCCTGTCCCAATTACTCCTGCAAAAACATTTGAACCTGTGGCAGTAAGGGCAAAAACAAGATTACCTGTTAACCCATTATTTATTTCAACCCAATTTGCTCCATTATTGGTAGAACGATAAACGCCATAGCCATAAGTACCAGTAAATAAATTTGACCCGGACTTCGCAAAACAACGTAAATCCCCACCACCTGGCCCATTTGTTTGTGTCCATTGGGCAGAACAAATATTAAAATGGATGCAATAAATAAAAAGAAAACTCAATATTATAAAAAATCTAAATCTATTTATCATCTCTTTTATTTTAAATTATTGTTTTACAATTTTAATTACGTTTATTTTGTTATTATTACTAATTTTTAAATAATAAATACCATTAGGACAATTAGAGATATCATATGTTTTGTTTAAATTTTCCTGACTTGATTTAAAATTTGAAGAAAATATTTCCTCTCCTTGTATATTATATAATTGTACTGTAATATTGTTATTCAACCCTTTTAAATTAACAGTTAATTTCTCTTTTGCCGGGTTTGGGTATACGGTAATAGTTTGGTTGACTGAAATAATTTCTTTGCCTGTACTTACTTCAGTTATCGGTCTGCGCCAGATTGATCTTAGATCGACGCCTGCATAAATATAATTGTTGCTAACATGCAATGAAAAGATTGTTGAAATCGCACCAAATCCATCGTTTACTGCTACCCAATTCGATCCATTATTGGTTGACCTAAAAACTCCCCCTTCAGTACCAATAAAAATGTCCGTTGCATTGGCTGCGAAACAATAAATACGTTGATATGGCAACCCATTATTAACAGCTGTCCAATTATCTCCGTTATTTGTTGAAAGAAAAACTCCTCCACCCCAAGTTCCGGTATATAAATTGGTATTCACCACTAGTATATGTGAAATTTCCAACACAGTCAGCCCATTATTAACTTGCACCCAGTTTGAACCATTATTGGAAGAACGGAATATACCAGCGTCAGTACCGGCAAATAAATAAGTATCTTTCTTTTTAAGATCGCGGATATGAATATTTGTAATACCATTATTTACTGCTTCCCAGTTACTCCCATTATTTGTCGATAAAAAAACACCGCTGTGAGTACCTGCAAAAATACCGTTGGTGGTTGGCAGGATATCCTGAACACTCATACTTGACAAGCCGGTATTAATTGCAGTCCAATTGCTGCCATTATTTGTTGTAAGAAAAATCCCAGCATTAGATGTCCCTGCATATAAATTATTTCCACTTGTTGCCACAACATTTCCCCAAATACACGGGATACCACTTCCTATATTCACCCAATTGGTACCAGAATCAGTTGAATAACTAACCGATCCTCCATAATAGTTGCTTACATATAGATTTGTTCCTTCCTGAGCCAAATTATAAACTGTAATTCCAGTAATCCCATTATTGGCATTAGCCCAGTTTGTTCCACTATTGGTTGAAACACTTATACCACCTCGACGGGTTCCTGCAAATAAATTTGTTCCATTGAAAATAAGTGAATTAACTTCCAAATTAGTTATTCCATTATTTATGTTGGACCAATTACCTCCATTATTGGTTGAAAGAAAAACTCCTCCATTGGTACCAACAAATAGATTTGTACCATTAACAACAAAAGCCAAAACCAACAGATTTGTTAAACTATTGTTCACATCAGTCCAATTTGTACCGTTATTGGTTGAAAGAAAAACACCTCCTCCCCATGTCCCAGTAAATAGATTCGTTCCTATTTGAGCAAAAGCTACAGGCCATAAATTTGTTAAACCATTATTTATAGACATCCAATTTGTTCCGTTATTGGTTGAGCGAAAGACACCATCACCCCAAGTACCAGCGAATAAATTTGTTCCACTTGAATAAAGAGAATATACACTTAGGTTGGTTAGTCCACTATTCTCTGGTATCCAATTTGAACCGTTATTAGTTGTAAGGAAAACACCTCCTTCTGTACCTGCAAATAAATTTGTTCCACTTGAATAAAGAGAATGAATAAGAAGGTTGGTTAAACCACTATTTACAGCTGTCCAACTTCCTCCATTATTGGTTGATAAAAAGACTCCTCCATTGATAGTGCCTGCAAATATATAAGTCCCACTTGTTGCAAGTGCATTTATTTTTAGATTTGTCAACCCATTATTGGTTCCACTCCAACCTACACCATTGTTTGTTGAAAGAAAAATGCCAGCACCCAAAGTTCCAGCGAATAAATTTGTTCCTGATTTAGTAAAGCAACGTACATCACCTCCATATGGACCATTAGTACTTGTCCATTGCGCAGATGATTTGTTAATACTAAGATTATTAATCAGAAGAAAACAAATTAATGTTAAAAGGTTAATTTTTTTTTTCATTTTTATAAATATTATTTAGTTAAGAATTATTAAGATTTTATTACTTTAATTTGCAGTTTAATGATTAATTTCATTTTTATATTAGCCCTTTTGTTTTCCACATTTTCTAAACAAATCAAAAAAAAGAGGTAATAAGGAGTAAACAAATCCATTTATAAAATCAAATGAAAAAAATCTGGTAGCAAAGAAAATCATGTTAAGTTAATTAACATTAAATTAAGATTTACGAATGCTTACTTTCGTAAAAGATTGAATTACGGATTTAGGCTTCCGTAATTTTGAAATTTGGTATGAGATTGGGAAACATTAAGTTAAATACTTAATTTTAATTAAGAACGGGATTTAACTATGACATATACTTTTTAATTAAACTCTAACTTTTTCACTGAATTACGAAATTTAGCTGGTGTAAGACCCGTATATTTCTCGAATGATTGATAAAACGATTCATAGGATTTAAAACCTAGTTCGGGACAAAGTTTTTTTATAGGTATATTGTTGCTAGTATCTGCTAATATCCTACGTGCTTCCTCTATCCTGAATTTATTAATAAAGTTATTAAAATTCATATTATATTTTTCATTTACAACCTGCGATAAATATTTTTTACTTATTTCTGTTTTTTCTGCAAGTTGGTCTAGTGTTAATCCCTGATTTAAATATACCTTATCTCTCTCCATCAATAATTTCAGTCTCTTTACAATCTGGATTTTTTGTTCTTCGTTTAATAATGAGGTGCTATACTTGTTGTCAAAAACTGATATATCTTCTTCTTTTCCATTTTTTTCCTTCCTTTTAAGTATCAGTAATTCATTTTCTTTATTTAAAATATCTAAATTTCTTTTTACCAGTGAATGATATGCCTTGTAATTATTCCGGTATAATATAGAAATAATAGATAATAATAGTAATGCGACCAACAAACCGATAATAACCAAACGGAGGGTTTTATTCTTATTACTGATTGCAATTCCCTGAATTTGTAACTCTTTTTTTTTAGATACTAATTCCTTCTCTTTTTTTTCGTTTTGGTATTTAGCTTCGATCTCTGTGAGTTGCTTAAATTTATATATATTTGAAAGACTGTCGTTAAAAGATTTATAAAGTTTGTAATAATAATATGCATTCTTATAATTTTTTAAACTATCGTATGCAGACGATAAATTCTTATACTGATTTTCCTGCATATATAAAGAACCCATTTCAATAGCTATTTTTAAACTTTTTTCTGAAAAAGCAATTGATTCTTCATATTTTCCGAGATTTAGTTTTATTTCTGCTATATTAGATATATTATAGCAAGCATTTTTTTTATCTCCAATTTCTTCACTTATTTTCAAAGATTGGTTGAAATATTCGATAGCTTCGGGTAATTTACTTAAGTTAGTATATAAAACTCCTATATTTAGCAAATTAGAGGATATTTCTTGCTTGTTACCAATTTCTGTAAACAAATATTGAGATTTAGTAAAACATTCCAGCGCTTTATTATAATCTTTTTTTTCAATGTATACATTACCCATACTCATATAATAATAGGCAATATTAATTTTACTATCTGTTTCTTCACCTATATTTAAAACTCTTTTGTAATATTCAGCAGCTTTGTCTAATAATCCCTTATTGTAAAAAACATTACCAATATTAAGATAACATGATGCCATTGCATTTTTATTACCCATCTCTTCAGCGATCTTTAATGCAATTAATAAATTTTCCAATGCTTTATCATATTCATCAATTTGATAGTATATTATTCCAGTATTTTGATAATAATATAACAAACCTTTTTTATCACCCAAACCTATACATATTTTTAATGATTTGTCAAAAAATTCTGTGGCTTTACTATTGTCTCCCTGTTTAATAAAAGTAACACCAATGTTGTTAATACATGAAGCTATTTTTGCTTTTTCACCCAATTCTTCATATATCTTCAATGCCTTACTATAAAATTCTACTGCTCTGGTATTATCATTTTGTGAATAATATATAATCCCTATCCCGTTGTAACAATTTGCAATTCCTTTCTTATCACCAATTTCTTCATAAATCTTAATAGATTTATAATAAAAGTCCATCCCTTCATTAAAAGATCCCTGATTGGTTAATACTCTTCCGAGATTATGATAGCTAAGCGCTTTCCCTTTTTTAAAATCGATTTTCAAAGAAAGCTGCAAAGCTTCCTTACCGATAATTAAAGCAGAATCGAGATTGTTTTTTTCTAATTCTTCCCAAAGTTTATTTAAAACTAAAACTTTTGCGGTATCGTTTTTAAGGGTTTTAAGAACTCCTACAAGACTGTCTTTTGCTGTTTGTCCTGTTACAGAAGAGAATATAAGAAAACAAAGGGAAAAGCAAAATGATAAAAAAAAATATTTTTTTTTCATTGCATGTATTTTTATACAAAGATAAAAAATCATTTATAAGAGGTTGTTTAAATTAGTTTTGTTAGAATATCAATATTTAAACTAAAGCCCTATTGTATTGTGTTTTTTTGACCCCGACTTAAAAGTCGGGGCTATTAATAATATTGCCACAACCTAAAGGTCGTGGTTAATTTGAAAGAAGTAAATCGTGCCCAATATTTACTAATGAAAAATAGATAATAAAAATTTCAAACAATCGCTAAGTCATATCAAATAAGTATTTTTTAGAATACTCAAAAGTAAATCAAATCTGTTAAAATAGGGGAAAAAGAATCATATTTATGATTAGAGATGAATGATTCGATTTAAGAGGTTGTTTAAAAATTAATCAAAAATAAGAATAATAGGAAATGAACAAAAGCGTGTTAATAAAAATAACAAGGCTATCGGCAAAAAACAAATGATATATATTCACTTTGTGTTTCACCAAAAACATAAATATATGAAACAATATCAAACAGATTTAGCCGATAACCAATGGCAAGTTATACAAAATATTTTAAATGATACGAGAAAAAGAAAACACGAATTAAAAGAAATATGGAATGCAATGCTATATATTGTAAAGAGCGGCTGTCAATGGAGGATGTTGCCTGTAAACTTTCCCAAATGGCAATTAGTTTATTATTATTTCAGGAAATGGGAATCATGGGGAATAATAGAAGAAGTTCATGATGAAATACATGAAAAAGTGAGGAAATATTTGGGTAAAGAGACAAGCCCCAGTCTTGGATTGATGGACAGTCAAAGCATAAAAACATCATCAATGACAATAGAAAAAGGATACGATGGTAATAAAAAAGTAAATGGACGTAAGCGTCATATAATAACTGACACACTGGGTTTTCTTATGGCTATTGTTATACATGATGCAAATATCAATGACAGGGAGGGAGCAAAATTGTTACTAAAGAATGCAATGTATAAATATCCACGATTAATAAAAATAATGGTTGATCAAGGATACACAGGTGAGTTAGTGGAATGGACAATGAAAATTTTCGGTTGGGTGATAGAAGTAGTTAATAAAGTAGTTGGTATATCTGGATTTAATGTGTTGCCAAAACGTTGGATTGTTGAAAGGACTTTTGGTTGGTTTAACTTTCAGAGAAGGCTTTCTAAAGATTATGAACTATTACCCTGCTGTAGCGAAGCAATGATAAGAATTTCAATGATTAGAATTATGCTAAATAAAATTCCTAAATAAAAAATTTAAACAACCTCTAAAAATTGTTTATTATTTTTAGGAAAAGAAAAAAAGGTAATAAACAATGTAGTAATTTTACATTGTAGAAAAAGTATTATTATGACCGGAATTGATGCAGAAAAAGAAAAACAGGAGATCTTACAGAAATACAGAAACTTATTAAAAGTTAGTCGCACTGATATTAGCAAAGAAGAAAAAAAAACCATCCGTAAAGCCTTTAATATTGCATTAGAAGCACATAAAGATATGCGTCGCAAAAGTGGCGAACCTTATATTTATCACCCTATTGCAGTTGCCAATATTGCCACAAAAGAAATAGGATTGGGTGCTACCGCTATTATTTGTTCTTTGTTACACGATGTTGTTGAGGATACCGATTATACCCTTACAGATATTTCGAATATGTTTGGCGAAAAAGTTGCCAAAATAATTGATGGTCTAACAAAAATATCAGGGATATTTGATCAAACAATTTCTATTCAAGCTGAGAATTTTCGTAAAATGTTACTTACCCTTTCGGATGATGTGAGGGTAATATTAATAAAGCTCGCAGACAGATTGCATAATATGCGAACTTTAGATTCGATGATTCACGAAAAACAATTAAAAATTGCTTCAGAAACTGTTTATTTATATGCACCACTTGCGCATCGTTTGGGATTATATGCCATAAAAAGCGAACTCGAAGATCTTTCGATGAAATATACCGAGCCAGAAATCTTTACCAATATCTCCAAAAAACTTAAAGAGAGCGAAACAGAACGAGCTGCTTTTATTACTCGATTTACCGCTCCAATCAGAAAGGCATTAAACGAACAAGGACTTAAATATACAATTCTCGCCAGAACCAAATCTATTAGTTCGATTTGGGAAAAAATGAAAAAAAAGGAAGTTCCTTTTGAAGAGATTTTTGACCTTTTTGCAATACGGGTTATAATAGATAGTCCTTATGAAAACGAAAAAGCTGATTGTTGGCGGGTTTATTCGGTGGTTACAGATATTTACCGTCCAAATCCTGATAGATTAAGAGATTGGATTTCTACTCCAAAAGGTAATGGATACGAATCTTTACATACAACGGTAATGAGTTCTGCCGGAAAATGGGTAGAAGTGCAAATTCGGTCAAAACGAATGGATGAAATTGCCGAAAGAGGATATGCAGCTCATTGGAAATATAAAGATGCAAATTCAAATGAAAGTGGTCTTGACGAATGGTTAAGAAAAATCAGAGAAATGCTTCAAAACATTGAATCCAATGCTTTGGATTTCTTAGATGATTTTAAACTTAATTTGTTTTCTGAAGAAATATTTGTTTTTACACCAAAGGGGGAATTAAAAACCCTACCAGTTGGCTCAACAGCTTTGGATTTTGCATATAATATACACTCGCATATTGGAAATAATTGCATTGGTGCTAAAGTAAATTTAAAATTAGTACCTCTCAGTCATAAACTAAAAAGTGGAGATCAAATTGAAATCATCACTTCGAGCAAACAACATCCAAGGGAAGATTGGCTTGGTTATGTAATTACAGCCAGAGCCAAAGACAGGATAAAAAATGCATTAAAAGAAGACAAGAAAAAAATTGCAGATGATGGAAAGGAGATTTTAGAAAGAAAATTTAAGCAAGTTAAACTTGATTTTAACAGCATTACCATCAATAAATTAATGGCTTTTCATAAAATAAACAATAGCCTGGATTTGTATTACGAAGTAGCGATGGGCAAAATAGGCATAAAAGAAATAAAAGCTTTTGTGCAGGAAAGCGAAAAAGGAAAGTGGTTACAATATCTTACAAAACGATTTCTCCCAACAAAGAGTCCAAAGAAAAAACATGATGCAATAATTAAACAAGAAAAAGAAAACAGCAAAAAAAAGGAAACTATTGTTATTGGCGAAAACATGAATAATCTGGATTATACCTTGTCCAGTTGCTGCAATCCTATTTCTGGTGATGATGTATTTGGTTTTGTAACAATTAGTGAAGGAATAAAAATCCATCGGATCAATTGTCCGAATGCTATTCAGTTAAGGTCAAAATATGCTTATAGAATAATAAAAGCAAAATGGACAGATATTGAATCAATTGCTTTTCTTGCAGGTATTCAGATTAAGGGAATAGATGAAGTGGGTATTATAAACAACATTACACGACTGATATCAGATGAATTAAATCTTAATATTAGATCTATTAATGTAGAAACAACAGATGGTACATTCCAAGGGGTTCTAAAGATTTATATTCAAGACACCAACCGTCTTAATTTGTTAATTAATAATATAAAAAAAATAAAAGGTGTTGAAAAAGTATTCAGAATAAATGGGAATATTTAGTATCTATTTATGAAATAAATATTCTCCTTTATTATCCATATCAGCACCCCAACTTACAGAGTTGAGTTCTCCTTCTTCAAAATAGAAATCAATCACAGCATCTTGATAAGACAATCTGGTTTCGCCCCAAACCTCTTCTTCGGTTTCTGGGTTTGCAAAACCATTTACTTTCATTAATGAAATAATATCATTTTTCTTTAAATCAAATATTTTCTTGCCAAATAAACTTATATTGTGATTGTCAATGTCAGCACAAGTAAATACAGGATTGTCTTCTCCTTCAAAAAATAATGTATATCCTTTTTCCCAGTAATTACATACAACAGTATTTACATCATCATCATCATTATCAAGATTTGTAGTTTCATCAGGTGTACCAATTAATTTAATAACTTTTTCAATTTGAGTGCCAAATTTTAAGTTATCAGTTCCCACTTTTGGGTGAATTTCAAGAATTGTTTTTTCCATATTGCTCATAGAAGTTATTTCAGTTAAATTAAAATATTTATAGAGATAGAACGTTATTTTATTAAAAAAGAATAGAAATAAAAAAGTTACATCAAACTTAAGCAAAAATATAAAAAAAAGCAAGTATTTAAATAAAAAATAAAAAACAAAACTTTAGTTAACAGTATTTATCCATTACTTATTAACAATTGCTTGTTTAAAACAAAATATATCTGTCAAAATTTCGATATTTTTAATTATGTAATTTTACCCCAAATCATTATACATTATTATGATAAAAACACTTAAATATTCAATTTTTCTATGGATTTTGCTCTCTGCAAATTTCGTTTCCGCTCAATTAACGGCAATTTATAGTCAACCAAATGCTGATTATATGAGTGCTATGGATTTATTTACAAAGCAGAAATATGGTTCGGCTCAACATCTATTTCAAAAAACTATTGAAACAATCAATGAGCCTACTTCAGAAATGTCATTAAATTGTGAGTATTATCTCGCAGTTTGTGCGATTGAACTTTATAATCCAGATGCAGAAAGACTTATGCTGCATTTCATTAATGAATATCCTGAAAATTCAAAGGTACATTTTGCTTATTTTCAAATGGGTAAATATAAATATTTTAAGAAAGAATACGCTGAAGCAAAAAACTGGTTCGAAAAAGTTGATTTGTATGACCTTGAACCGGAAGAAAAAGATGAATACCATTTCAAACTAGGATATTCGTGTTTTATAGAAAACGATACTGCAAATGCCAAAAAAGAATTCTTTGAAGTAAAAGACAAAAACACAAAGTTCTCTAATCCGGCCAACTATTATTATGCACACATTGCATACACCGAAAAAAATTACGAAACAGCTTTAAATGGATTCACTAAATTGAAAGATGATGCTAATTTTGGATCAATTGTTCCATATTATATCACGCAAATCTATTATTTACAAGGCAAGTATAAAGAATTACTGGAATACTCCCCTCCCTTATTAGAAAAACCAGATACAAAAAGAGCAGGCGAAATTTCACGCTTAATAGGTGATGCTTATTATAACCTTTATAAATACAATGAAGCTCTGCCCTACCTGGAAAAATACAAAAAAGAAACATCAGTACCACTTACCAAAGAAGATTTATATGAGCTGGGTTATACATACTATAAGACCGGCAACTGCGATAAAGCAATAACAACTTTTGAAAATATTATTAATAATCAAGATTCTCTTGCTCAAAATGCTTATTACCATCTTGCAGATTGTTATATGAAAACTGACCAAAAACACTATGCAAGAACGGCTTTTCAATCAGCATACAAATTGGGTTTCAATAAAGAAATACAAGAAGATGCGCTATTAAATTATGCAAAACTCTCTTATGAGCTATCAATTAATCCATATAATGAAGCAGTGGAGGCTTTTCAAAAATACATTAAAGATTACCCCAAATCATATCGCACCGAAGAAGCTAATATATATCTGATGGCAATTTTTATGACCACTCAGAATTATAAAGATGCTTATATTTCTGTCGAAAATATTAAGAATAAAGATTTTAAAATTAAAACAGCCTATCAGAAAATAACTTATTTCAGGGGTGTTGAATTGTTTAATGACAAGAATTACACCGAATCCGTAAGTTTCTTTGATAAATCGCTCACTTATCAGATTGCAGAAAACATAACAGCACAAAGTTTATTTTGGAAAGCAGAATCTTTTTACAGACAAGCCGTATATGACTCGTCTATAACAAATTATAACCAGTTTCTTTTGAAAACAATAGGTGCTTATAGTTTACCTATTTATGCCGAAGCATTCTATAACCTAGGATATGCTCATTTCAAAAAGAAAGACTATTTAAACGCAAATATCGCATTTAGAAAATACATTTTATATGAGAAAAAAGAACCAAAAGAAATGATTACTGATGCTTGCTTGCGCATAGGAGATTGTTTTTTTATAAACAAAGAATACAATAGTGCATTAGAGTACTATGAAAAGGTAATAAAATCAGGAATAAAAACGGATATTGACTATGCTATTTACCAGAGAGCTTGTTCTTGGGGAGCTTCTGGTAATTTCGAAAAGAAAGCTGAAGGGTTAAAAGATTTAATTGACAACTATAAAAAATCCACATACATTGACGATGCAAAATACGAACTAGCTAGTACTTATGAAGTCTTAAACCAACCCGAAAAAGCATTGATATATTACAACAGCATTATTGCAGATTTCAAAACAAGCAGTTATGTGAAAAAAGCTCTTCTTAAAGTTGGATTAATACAATTTAATAGCGATAAGGACGACGAAGCGCTGGTAACTTTCAAAAAAGTTGTTGCTGATTATCCTGCATCAACAGAATCGAAAGCTGCTTTAGTTAGTATCAGGAATATATATACACAAATGAACAAAGTGGATGACTTTTTTGCTTATGTAAAGAATCTTTCATTTGCAAACGTTTCAAACGAACAACAAGATTCTATTACCTATACTGCTGCTGAAAACAAATATATGAGCGGAGATTGCGCAAGCTCTTCCGTTGGATTTAAAAACTATATTGAAAAATTCCCTAATGGATACTTTGTAATAAATGCCAATTTCTATAAAGCAGAATGTGATTATAAAACAAATAAAATGGATGATGCTTTGAAAGGATACATTTTTGTAATCGACAATTCAAAATCTCGTTTTACAGAAAACGCACTTGTAAAAGCTGCAAGCATTTCTTTTGCTCAAAAGAACTTTAAAGATGCTATTAAATACTATACTCAATTAGAAGAATCGGCTGAGTATAAAAACAATATACTATTGGCAAGACTTGGTTTGATGAGAAGTTATTTCAATAATAATGATTTTGATTTTGCTATAAAAGCTTCAGAAAACTTACTTGCAACTGAAAAAATCACCCCAGACAACACTAACGAAGCTCATTATATTATCGCAAAAGCGGCTTTAGGATTGAATAATATTAATCTTGCTCAAAAAGAATTTGAAATCGTTTCAAAACTTACAAAAAGCGAAATAGGGGTTGAATCAAGATACAACCTTGCTTTGATACAATTTCAAAAAGAAAACTATAAAGAAACAGAAAAAATGATTTTTGCCCTTATAAATGAAGGCTCCTCATATGATTATTGGATGGCAAAAAGTTATATACTCCTTGCGGACAATTATGTTAAAATAGGAAATACATTTCAGGCAAAACAAACACTGCAAAGCATTGTTGATAATTCTGAAAATAAAGAACTGGTTGATATTGCCAAACAAAAACTACAGGCAATAAATGATGCTCAACCCAAAACTGAGCAAAAAGATGATAAAAAAGACATTGAAATAAACTTTGATAATCCTAACAAAAAAAATGAAGAATAGTTTAAATAAGAACAAATTCGGAGGAAAAATAATGAATACAAGCAAAATTAGAAATATAAAGTACCTTGTTCTAGTGTTTTCTGTTTTTATTGGAAATACCGTAACATTGTTTGCTCAAACCGAAGAAATAAAAGTTGTTGCACCATATACTCCAACAATTTCAGATGCTTTTAAAATTAATTTTAATCCTGTAATTAAAGATTCTATTGTTGAAGTACCAGATTTAATTTATGTGATCACTCCCCGCAGAATAAACACTACTTTTCAGGTGGAACCAATAAATGCCGCTAAAATGGTAGGAGAACCATTAACCAAACTTTATAAATCTTACCTTAAACTTGGATTTGGAACATATACTACTCCGCTAGGTGAATTTTCATTTAATAATCTTCGTTCAAAAAACCAATCATATGGTTTGCGTTTAAAACATTTATCCTCAACCGGTAAAATGGATACCGTTGGAGATAATAGTTATAATAAAAATGAAGCAGAAATATATGGTAAACAATTTATTGATAATTATATTGTTTTTGGTGGATTGAATTATAATCGTAAAATGGTTCATTACTATGCATTTAATCCTGAAAAATATAAAGATACGGTAAGCGAAAAAAACATTAAACAAGTTTATTCTCTTATTGGGTTTAACGCCGGATATATGAGCAATATTGCAGATTCTACAAAACTGAACCATTTTGTAAAATTTTCTTACAATAATCTTACTGATTATTATAAAGCAAAAGAAAGTAAATTTTCGATAAACGGAGGACTCGAAAAACAAACAAAATTTTTGAAACTTGCAAATAGTCAAATATTAACAGTAAATATTAATGCTGATATTTTTAATAACAAAAATAAATTAAATACCAGCTCTGCTTCAGCCATTGAAATTTATCCCCAAATTTCTACTTATTATAATGAATTTAGAATTACATTGGGTTTAAAACCCACTTTCCAGTTAGATACTGTTGATTACCTCCGTTTCTATCCCGAAGTAAATGTTGAAGCTTTTCTGGTTAAAAACATAGTTGTTGCTTATATTGGGATGACAGGTGGTTTGGAGAGAAATAGTTATAAAACTCTTAGCGATGAAAATCCTTTTCTTATTTCAACAATTCCTACGGGGTTTACAAATACTAAATACAAGCTTTTTGGAGGTTTAAAAGGAGCTGTTAGTTCTTTTGCAACATATAATTTAAACCTCAATAGCTCAGTAATTGAAAACATGCCTTTTTTTGTAAATGATACCAGTAGTTTTCTTAAAAACAGATTTACCGTTGTTTATGATGATGTAAATTTAATTAATTTTAATGCCCAGATTGCAACTCAAATAAGAGAAAAGCTTAAGGTATTGTTTCGTGCAGATTTTTATCAATATAATTTAGATAAAGAGCTTAAACCATGGCAAAAATCAAATGTAAAAATTACTCTTGGTTTAAATTATAATATTAAAAATAAGCTTTATTTTAATGCTGATATCTTTGCTTACAATACCAAATATGCAAGAACTTATAGTAAAGGCAGAAACCCAGTTGTTGAACCAAAGAAGCTTTATGGTTATGTTGATTTTAATTTTGGTTTTGAATACCGTTACACCAAAATATTATCCGCTTTTTTAACATTCAACAATATTGAAGGAGAACGTTATTTCAGATGGAACGACTACCCATCGCAACGTTTTAACTTTATGGGTGGTATTACATATGCTTTCTGATTTTAGAAAATAAGAATTTAAAATTTTTACATTTAACAATACGTAGTAATTGTTGTTTTTCAATTTAATACGTCCTTAATCTCTAGTTTTCTGAATAAAAAGTGATTTTTAAACTACAATCCTAAAATTTCTTTTTATTATAGACAAGAAGATTTTTCTGTTTTTTATTTCTTTTTTGCATATCTTGTCCGAAAATCATAAAGCTATGTGTTTTTCAGCCGTTGCTAGTTTTGTTGCAGGTTCTGTTTTGGGAATAACAGGTATTGTATGCTTAAAAAAAACAAAAAAAACAACCTTTCTTTTTTTAGCAAGCATTCCTATACTTTTTTCTTTACAACAATTTACTGAAGGATTTGTATGGTTGTCTTTTACAAATAATTACTTTTATGTGGGACATAAAGCTTTTATTCATCTCTTTTTATTATTTGCATTGGTTATATGGCCTTTTTTTCTACCTCTTTCAATTTTTCTTATAGAAGAAAACAAAAAACGTAAAAAAATATTATTTTTAATTTTATTGTTTGGTGTTGCATTGTCATTATTTATGTTGCATTGCCTTATATTCCGAACAATCACCGCCAAAATAATGTTTCTTCATGTTTATTATGATATTGATTACACTATAGAGTTACCTTTATTTAAACACCTGGCTTATATTATTCCTACTATTTTACCTCCTTTTGTATCAAGCCATAAAAAGATGAAATTTTTTGGTAGTGCCGTTGTTTTATCTTTTATTATAACATCCATTTTTTTTAAAGAAAATGTAGTTTCAATATGGTGTTTTTTTGCTGCTATAATTAGTATTATAATACTTTTGGTGATTTCCGATAAAAACACATTTAGCAATGAAATCAAGATTAATTAAAATAAAAAAAACAGTTTTTAAAAAAGGTTTCATTGCTTTGCTATTAATCTTCACAAAAAGAAACTACTCATTAGAAATAATAAACTGATTTTGTTGATACGGGTAGTCCTTTGATTTATAAATATTTAAATTCATATATTCATCATAAATATAGTTTTCTATAATAAAAATATAATCCTTCCTTTTCCAACCACTTTTGAAGATGTTTTCAGAATCAAAATCAATATTATATTGTTTTTCTTCTGGTTTTCCATTAACTGTATAATAAATATAAGTTATTAGTGGAGAAACCTGTCCTTCTATTGTTTTTTTATGAGAATGATAAAGAAACATTATTTTAGTAATACTATCTAATTCAATAGTTTCGTTTTTTTTTATATGCACTTTTTTAAATATAGTATTGTTTACTTGTGCATTTAAAATCATAATACTAAATAAAATGAACATAAAAAAAGTTGTTATTTTTTTCATTTGCTTTTTTAAAGATACACAATAATCAATCTAATTATTTTTAAAGTAAATATAAGACTAAATATTAAAAACCGTATAAATATTTAGTCATTTTTTATGATTTTAATAAATAAAACTATAAATTTGGTCTCTTCAAATTAAAAAAGTTTCAATAAAATACAGAATATATGAGTAAGGCTAAGAAAATCGGATTTC
>DYDE01000007.1:28880-61773 GCA_020718065.1 Marinifilum sp.
TTTAAGTATTCATTTGACAATACCATGTCGGCTGGAACAATATCTATAATTGGATGGTTGGCTGTTTTAAGTGCAATATTAGTATTAATTGGTGGTGCTATTATTGTTTTTGTTGGCATTACACAATCTGACGGGGAAAAAATATCTATTTTCAATGCTTTGTGGGAAAGCTTAATGCGCACCATGGATTCTGGAAATGTTGCAGGAGATTCCACTTGGAGTATGCGTGCAGTGATGTTGATTATCACTTTAGGGGGTATCTTTTTGGTTAGTACTTTAATTGCTATATTGGGTAATGGTGTACAAACAAAAATTGAAGATATGCGCAAAGGTAGGTCTTTTGTTATTGAAAAAGATCATACACTTATTTTGGGATGGTCTTCAAAAATATTTACCATTATTTCTGAATTGTGTATTGCCAATGAAAATCAAAAGAAACCTCGTATTGTTATATTGGCAGACAGAGATAAGGTAGAAATGGAAGATGAAATAAGGATTAAAGTTAAAAATACACTAAAAACAAAAATTATTGTTCGTTCAGGTAATCCTGTTGATATAGATGATTTAAGTGTAGCAAATCCAAATGATGCCAAATCAATTATCATTGTACCTCCAGATCATGATGAGGACGCTGATATACATACCATAAAATCAATATTGGCAGTTATTAATAATCCAAATAGAAAAGAAGAACCTTATCATATTGTTGCAGAAATTAAATATGAAAAATACTTGGAAACTGCTGCCATGGTTGGAAAAGATGAGTTAGTTATTGTAAATTCACCAGACATGATAGCCAGGATGACAGTACAAACTTGTCGGCAAATTGGCTTGAGCGGTGTATATTCAGAAATGCTTCAGTTCGACGGAGATGAGATATATTTTCAGGAAGAACCAAAACTTACTGGAAAAACTTTTGCTGATGCTATTATGGCTTATGAATCTTCTTCTATTATTGGTATGCGTTTCAATGACGGACGTATTAAAATAAATCCTTCAATGGATACAATTCTACAAACCGGTGACAAAGTGATTGCTATTTCAGAAGATGATGATACGGTGGTATTATCAAATAAAACAAACATCAGTATTCAAATAGATGCCTATGCAAATAGTGAATTACCCGAACCACGGAAAGAACACACTCTTATTTTGGGTTGGAATTCCGAAGGTGATAATATTGTAAAAGAATTAGAAACTTATGTTATTGAGGGTTCTACTGTTAAAATTGTTTCTTCCGATGATAGTTATACCAAACATTTAGAAAAAATGAAAAGTGGTTTGGAAAAACTAACTCTTATTCATGAAACTTGTGATATTACTGAACGATACGTGCTTGAACATTTACAAGTTACCGAATTCGATTATATTATTCTTTTATCTGAAGGTGGTGAAGATGTTCAAAAATCGGATGCTAAGACACTTATATCGCTTTTACATATTAGGGATATTTGCACTAAAGCAGGCAAGACATTGAACTTGGTAAGCGAAATGCTAGATGTTCATAATATGGAACTTGCAAAAGCTTCTAAAGACAGTGACTTTATTGTAAGTGATAAATTGATAAGTTTAATGCTAACAATGCTTTCAGAAAACAAAGAATTGAAGGCAGTATTTGATGATTTATTTAGTGCTGACGGTTCTGAAATCTACCTAAAACCTTCTGGTCTATATGTTCAGCCAAATGTTGAAGTTAATTTCTATACAATTGTTGAATCAGCAAAACGATTTGGTCACATTGCCATAGGTTATCGTATTGAAACTTTATCGGCAGATTCTGATAAAAAATATGGAATTATTGTAAATCCAAATAAATCATCAATGGTTAAATTCACAGAAAATGATAAAATTATTGTGGTTGCAGAGGATTGATAATTTGTTATAAAACAGTTAACATCCTTTTTATAAACAAATAAAACCCTATCTATACGATGGGGTTTTCCCTTTTTTTCAATAATATTTAATAAACGCTTTGCCTATTTAAAAAAAATAATTGAAATTTTTGACACCTCTATTTTTTTACCCAACCAGCCTCAGATTTCCAGTCTGTAAAATATACTACAAGATTTGCATCACTTTTCCAATCAGTAAAATAGACGATCCACTCTGCTTCTGATTTCCATTCAGTAAAATACCAAATACCACTATTTGAAGTAGCTTCGCTTTTCCAATCAGATTTGTAAACAATCATATCTGCTTCACTTTTCCATTTTGTAACATATACAACTTTATTGGCTTCGCTTTTCCATTCGGTTGAATATACAACCTGAGAATATCCAACACTTACAATGAAAAAAAACAATAATGCTATTAAACTTAATTTTAATGTTTTCATATTAAAAAGATTTATGTACAGGTAAAATTATATCAAAAGTCGTTCCAACTCCTTCTTCGGAATGAAAAGAAATAGTTCCTTCTGCGCTTTCAATAATACTTTTCACCATAGCTAAACCCAAACCCATACCACCTGTTTTTGTTGTAAAATTAGGTGAAAAAATTTTATTTAGTTGTTCTTTAGATATACCTGAACCATTATCTGATATTGAAATTTTATAATATTCAATATTATTGAAAATAGAAATATTAATAATCCCTTTCTTTTTCTCTTCAAATGCTTGCATTGAATTTTTTATTAAATTGTTAAAAACTCTTAAAAATTGTTTTTTATCTGCAAACACATAGTATTGTTGTCCTTCTTCTTTTATAAAATTTATTTCTATGTTTTCAAAATTACTATAAAGCTCTATTATGCTTTGTATAAGCTCAGATAATTCAATTGCTTCGTTTTTTGATCTAGGCATTTTGGCAAAATTAGAGAATTCAGAGGCTATTGCAGACAGAGAGTCTATTTGCTCAATAATTGTTTTTGAAAATTTATCTAATCTTTCGTCCCAATTACTAGCTTTGTCTTTCCAGGCTTTTTGTAAATATTGCACACTCAATTTCATTGGGGTGAGTGGATTTTTGATTTCATGAGCAACTTGTTTTGCCATTTCTCTCCAGGCACTTTCTCTCTCTGATTTTGCTAACAATTCAGCACTTTGTTCAAGTTCATCAATCATGCGGTTATATTCTTTTATAAGACTACCTATTTCGTCCTTTTTGGTCCAAATGATTTTTTCATTGCTTTTTCCAAGCATAATTCTTGACAAGTTATCTCTAATTAAGCGAAGAGGTTTTGTAATTCTGTTTGAAATAATCAATGCAATTAAAATAGCAAGAGCAATCAATAGAACATATATATTAATAAACTTTACCAGAAACGAAGAAATTTCCTTTTTTAATTCGCTTTGTTTAGCAAAATAAGGTAAATTAAGATATGCAATTATTTTGTTTTCATCATTACGAAAAGGAATGTATGCTGAAAGATATTTTAGTTTACCAATATTTTCATCGTGAACATATTGGTTCTTTTCATATGTTTTTAGCTGAACATAAGCATCGGTATTCATTTTTGTTGAAACCAAGCCTTCATCAAAAATTTTTTGTCTAGAAGATGCTAATAAATTTCCATTAACATCAAATAAGTTCACATCCGTAAAAAAAACATTTGAATACCTTACTAATTGTTCAGATAAAACATCTGTCATGTCCTCACTTAGTTCTTTTTTATCAGAAAATTTTCTCTCTATTTCCACCAAAACAGAATGGGTTTTTTCTGTAATAATATCTAAATTCTTAGTATTGTACAAACTCACAATGTAATAAACTGTTCCTCCTCCAATAAAAACAAATGATACTAAAACAACCGAAATCATTGATAACTGAACCCTATTTTTAAAATTTATTTTCCATCGACTTCGGTTAAGCGGAATATTCATTAAAAGTAAAACAATTATAACTAACAAAAAGTTAAAACCAAAAAGATAAGAAAATGGAGAGATAATATTAAAAACACTGTCACTTTTTTTACTTACAATTACAGTTGTATTTTCCGTTTTATATAGTAAATGATCATAATTATCCTGACAAAAAAAATTGAATTCATTTGAAGAAAAATCTTTATAATTTTCAACATTTAAACTATAAAAAAATTGACCAAACTGTAATAATTCTTCGTTATTATAATATTTGGCATAAGAATAGTTACCATAATCTCGGTTAATATTTACCTTGTTATCTATAAGCAATTCAGGATAGCCCAATTCTTTTGGTATAAATTTCGAATCTAGCTCAAGAAAAATTTTTGTATAAGGTATTAACGAATCTTTCCTTGTTGGTTTATAAGTAAAAATAGCTATATAACTATTTCTTCCTGTGTTTGTATTAACATTGTAAAAGTTTTCATAGTTTGGTTGTTTGGCTATATTTGATTTTATTTTATCATTAAAATAATAATTGCAATCAACTTCAATATCATTGGGTTTTATAATTAATTTGTCTCCTTGTTTACAAACAGTTATTTGCAAATCGTATTTAGACCAATAACCACTAAAATAATTTTGAATTATTTTGGTTAGGTCAGATTCACTGAATGGATACATTTTAATAAGGTTTGTGATTCTATTATCATCTTTTATTTGGTTATTGATTTCACCAAACAAATATTCACCTATCGGGTCTCCCTTTTTTGATAATCTCAAAGCAATGGATTTTCTTTTTTCTTTTTCTTTATAATCATTGTTATTGTAAAGAACAACATTTGTAAAAAAAGTAAAAACAATAAGATAAATGGTAACCGTTG
The DNA here is from genome assembly GCA_020718065.1 of Marinifilum sp. Lineage (GTDB taxonomy): Bacteria > Bacteroidota > Bacteroidia > Bacteroidales > CG2-30-32-10 > CG2-30-32-10. The sequence continues at coordinate 33,565 of DYDE01000007.1, forward strand.
ATACATTAATACTTCTTTTATGTTTTGATAAATTGTATGCGGAAATAATGTAAACAGCCAAAAATGGTAATAAATAAATAATATTTACTTTAAATAATAATAATTCAATTCCTATATATAATATCGTAGTGGTTAAAACAACAATCAAAAATTCTTTAAAATTCACCAATCTATATATGAGAAATCGACTAATTCGTTCAATAAAAAGAAAAAAGGAAATTATTATTAATCCTATCAATACAAAACCGACATAGCTATATGTCGTCAACTCGAATATATTATTTACATTGAAAGATATATTTGAGTTTATAATTAAGCTTTTAATCAGATATACTGTTATATCAGAAAAAAATAATGGTAATAAAGAAAACAATGAGGCAATTGTTAAAAGCCAGATTTTGAAAATTTTTATTTTATTTAAATCTATATTAAAATTTCTAAAAATATAAAATGCAATAAAAGCAAATATTAATACATTTAAAATAAAGTCTCCAAAAGAAGGGAGAAGCTCTGAAGTTGCATATATTGTTGGGCCAAATAAAGTCAAGCTATATAATTCTTGAGGAATTTTAAAATAAAAAATTACAATCCTAAATAAAACAAAAAAGCCAATAAACAATAAATTCAATAATATGTTTTTGTGTTGTAAATAAAGATATTTATCAACTTTCACTAAAAAAGCAAACATGAAAACAAATGATAAAAGGTAAAGCAATGAAGAAATACCAGCATTTCTTTCGTTCTGATTCTTTTCACTCATAATACCTTGCTTGAGCGAAAAAAGAAATTTGCCTTTTTTATCATGAATATTGTTTCTGGTAATGTTGTTTGTTATCGAATAATCAGAAGAAATATGAAAATCTCTATGAAAATTATTAATTAAATAATCGTTATTGTACTTATACTCTGTTTTTATTAATATTAATGAAATTATTGTATATAAATTCTCATGGTTTTTTTTAATAATGTAACTTCCATTCTTTAAGCGTATGTAATCATCGTTTTGATATGCATCATAGAATTTATCTGTTATGGGAATACTGTTATCAGACCAAAAAAGAAGTGAATCGTTTCTATAAATGAATATAGACAAGCCATTATTAATATTAAACTCGGAATTATAACTATCAGCAAGGGTTTTAAAAGAAATCGTTTTTGAATTTTTTAAATTGGTGGAAATTTTTGTAAGTATTGATTCTGCTAAACTTTCTTTTTCATGTAATTTTTTTTCAAAATTTTTAACAATCTGATAATTTTCGTTTTTTTTTGAAATAAAACTCGAAAAGTAAAAAGCAGCAAGAAAACTTAAAATTGTTAAAATTAAAAGAGAAATTTGAGAGTATTTTATTTTTTTGTTTTTCATTATTGTTGTTTTTCTAATATGCCTTGATTATCTAAGAATACAGCGTCAACTTAAAATAAAGCGTTATAACTGCTTTTTTTAAAAAAAACATCATAACCCTCTACACGACCGAAAACTTATAAATAAAAGCGTAATTTTTTGTTTTTTGTTTTTTTATACACTATTTATTTAAATTTTTGCATAATTTTCAAAAATTATTTTTAAAAGATGTTCAAATAACATTTATCAATTTGTAAAGAGGATTAATTAATTTATGAATTATATTAATTATTCTTTTTGATAAAAAAACATAATAATAAATTCTTAAAACAAATAACCCTTTTTTTAAATAATTAATCCTATAAAAATAAAATAATTAATAAACCTATAAGTGTTAAAGCAAAATCAAAAACTAATTTAAGTAAAAAACTAATATTATTAATTAAAAAATATCCAAGAAAATTTGATTTATAAAAAAATGTTCTGTTTTTGTTTCACGTGGAACTTTTTCAATTTATACTATCTTCCCAAATAAACTATAAGTACAGAAATATCTGAGGGAGAAACTCCACTTATTCTTGAAGCCTGACCAATAGTTCTTGGTTTAATTTTATTTAACTTTTCTCTTGCTTCTGATGATAATGAAGTTAATTTATAATAATCAAGATTTTCATTAATGTTTAGTTCTTCTAAACGTCCTATTTTTTCAGCTAAATCTTGTTCTTTTGAAATATAACCTTCATATTTTGTTAATATTTCAACTTCTTCTAAGCTATCTTCTTTTTCAATAATAATATTAGATTTTACAAAATCACGAAATACATCAATATTATTTATTAAATCATTAATAAAAATTTGAGGTCTTGATAATAATTGTTTTAATGTAACTTTTTGATCTATGGGTGAAGTTTCCTTTTCAATTAAAAGAGCATTTATTTGTTCGGGTTCAACTTTAAATTTTTCAATAAATTTAAATAATTCTGAAATATTATTTTGCTTTTCATTTAAAAGATTCTTTCTTTCTGAAGTAACCAATCCGATTTCATTTGCTTTAGGAGTCAATCTTGAATCAGCATTATCTTGACGAAGTAATATTCGGTATTCTGCTCTCGATGTAAACATACGATAAGGTTCGTTTGTTCCTTTTGTGATTAAATCATCTATTAAAACACCTATATAAGCTTCAGAACGTTTTAAAACAAATGGTGGTTTTTTATTTAATTTCAAATGAGCATTAATTCCTGCCATTAAACCTTGACATGCGGCTTCTTCATAACCAGTAGTTCCATTTATTTGTCCAGCCATGTATAAATTTTCAATTACTTTAGATTCTAATGCAACCGATAATTGTTCTGGTGGAAAATAATCATATTCTATTGCATAACCTGGTCTGAAGATTTTTACTTTTTCTAATCCGGGAATTTTTAATAACGCTTTGTATTGTATTTCTTCTGGCAAAGATGATGAAAAACCATTTAAATAAATTTCACATGTATTCCAACCCTCTGGTTCAATAAATAATTGATGATTTTCTTTATCTGCAAATCGATTTATTTTATCTTCAATAGAAGGGCAGTATCTTGGACCTACACCCCTTATTCGTCCTTCAAACATTGGTGATTTATTAAAACCTGTTTTTAATATTTCATGAACTTCACTATTTGTATAAGTAATGTAGCAACTTCTTTGATTTTGTAATTTTGGGGTTCTTAAAAAAGAAAACTTTTTTGGTTCTTCATCTCCTTTTTGTTCAATCATTTTTGAATAGTCAATGGATCTTCCATCAATTCTAACTGGAGTACCTGTTTTCATCCTTTTTGACTCTATTCCCAATTTATTTAAGTTTTGGGTTAATCCTTCTGAATGCATCTCCCCTATTCTACCCGATTTGAAATTTTTTTCTCCTATATGTATTATTCCATTTAAAAATGTTCCATTAGTTAATATTACAGATTTTGCTTTAATTTCTAAACCTAATTCTGTTTTTACTCCTTCAATCTTTTTATTTTTTATTAACAATGATACAACATTATCTTGTCTAAAATCTAAATTTTCAATGCTTTCTAATAATTCTCTCCATTTTGCTGAAAAAAGGAATCTGTCGCTTTGGGCTCTTGGACTCCACATAGCAGGACCTTTTGATTTATTTAATATTTTAAATTGAATCATTGTATTGTCTGTAACAATTCCAGAATATCCTCCAAGTGCATCAATTTCTCTAACAATTTGTCCTTTTGCAATTCCTCCCATAGCAGGATTACAAGACATTTGAGCAAAATTTGACATGCTCATAGAAATTAATAAAACTTTTGATCCAAGATTTGCTGCTGCTGCTGCTGCTTCACATCCCGCATGACCTGCTCCAACAACAATTATATCGTATTCTAATAACATTTACTTTGTTAAATAATAATTGATAAAAATAATAAATTTAAATTTGTTGATAATATGTTAATAAAACAATGTTCCACGTGAAACTTTAAAAATGTTTTGGTTTATAACAAATAATATCCAGAAGTTTTAAACTCTCATTTTCTTTTTGAATCATTTTTTGCTTTTCTTTTTTGGTTTTATCATTAAACCCAATTAAATGTAAAACTCCATGTATAATTACTCTATTAAGTTCATTTATAAATGTTGTTTTATACTTACTTGCATTTTCTTTCACTCTTTCAATACTAATGTAAATATCTCCTTTAACATTAATATTATCTACCATATAATTGAAAGTAATAATATCAGTTAATGTTTTATGTTTTAAGTATTTAATATTTAATTCGGATAAAAAAATATCATCACAAAAAATAAATGAAATATCATCTATTTGTAAGTGATGATTAATAATAACTTCATTAATCCAAATTTTAATCAGTTTTTTGTTTGGTAATGTAAAAGAAACCTGATGAAAATTTAAACTAATTAGCTTTTTTTTTTCATTCTTGTTTCTTAAGTTGATTTACATTTATAATATCCTGATTATATTCATTTAAAGAATTTATGCGGTTAATTGATAATTCTTTGTTAATGCTAGATATTTTAAAAATTAGTTTTATTTCGTTTCCTTTTTCATTAAATTCTATTCCATCTGTTAATGTTCTAATCAGAAAAAATCCTTTTGATTCTTTCTTTTTATTTTTGTCAAAATAATTATCAACTTCAGGAATTTTTTTATAATTAAATCCTTTGCCTTCGTCTGTAATAATAAAATCAAACCCATAAGGTTCATTTTGAAATCTAACAGTTATTGTTCTACTTTCATCGTCTTGATTGCCGTGGTTTATAGCATTTTCAAAAGCTTCATAAATTGCAACCAATATATTTCCGTAGTAAGTATTGTTAATATGATAAAAATCAGATATTTCATCAACAAATTGCTCAATTAAATGAAAGTTTTTTAGTGATGACTTAAGCTTAATTTCTTTATTTCCAAGCCCGTTCATAGTCTATTGGTTAAAGTTATTAAAATATTCATTTATTTTATTTTTATAAAAATTATTATACAAAGGATTGTTCTTTTTTATTAATTCACGCTCATTTGTTTTATACCTTTTATACTCTATTTTTAGAATTTTGTTGCTAAAATATAAATTTTTTGCTTCATTCGATTCTCTTTTTTTTTCAAAATCTTTTTCTTTTTCTGATTTTTCTGATTCTAGCAAACGTGTTTCAATCTCTTTTTGTCGTTCCATCAATTCTTTCGACAAAATTTTATTTACCAAATCAGTTTCTGTTTCTTCCATCATATCCGAAATTTTCTTCAGTTGTTTTGAATCAACTCCTCCTTCTTTATTCATTTGGTTTTGAACTTGTTTTAATTGATTTCTCAACATTTGTTGTTGTGCAGCCATTTTTGCCAACTTTTCACTCATTGTATTACTTCCTTTTTCACCGGGTTTTGGTATTTTTCCTTCTTTTAAATCTTTAATTTCTTTATTTAATTGTTGTTGTAATTTTCGAATCGACTCCATATCTGGTTTTCCAGAACCTGGTTTTTTACAACTACTAGTTTTTTTTCCAGAATTTTTATTTTGATTATTACTTTCTTTCATCTGATTTAAAGCTTCTGAAAGTAATAATGCAAGATTGTTTACTGAAGTCATTGCCAATTGTTGATTAATAAGAACGTTTGATATGTTGCGTTCTTTCATATATCCTAATCCTTTATTTATACTGTTATTAATTTTACTTATTTCTTTATTAATTATTGGTTCTATTTGGATTTGCCTTTTACTTAATGCAAAAAGCGAATCTTCAATAATTTGCATATCATCTGATATTTTCTTTTGAAATTGAATAATATTTAAATATTTAGGATCTGTAACATTAATTTTTTGTGTAATATTAATTAAATCTTCTTGATCAAAAGAGATTTGAATTAGGTTTTCCAAAATTTGTCTTAAATTATCAATATCTTCTTCTTTTTGTTCGTCCCTTTCTTTTTCTTTCATATCAGAAAGTTCGCTTTGTAACTGATCTAATTTGTCAGCAACTTCTTTTTGTGTTTTTGATGCATTTTTTGGATTTTTATTTTTAAGTTCATTTGCACTTTTATTCATTTCATTTTTAATTTCCTCTTCTTTCTTTTCTGTATTTAATAAATCTTTTGGTTGTTCTAGCTCTTTATTTAGCGTATCTAGTTTATTAATCTCTTTAGTTATGTTTTCAAATTGTTTTTTTAGATTTTCTTGTTCTTTTATTATATTTGGCAGGTTTTCCTTTGATGTTTTACTTGTTTCTTTAGCTAAAGAATCTTGCTTTTGTTTTAAGTCACCAATTTGATTGATAATATTTTCTAATTTATTTTCAAATTCAAGCTGTTTAAATAATTCAAGGTTTCTATCTAATTGATCTTTTATATCCTTATTTGTTAATTTCATTTTATCAATAATCTCTTGAATTTTATTTTTATCAACATTATCCATTAATTTTTGAAGTTCCTCAAATAGTTTTTTTGTTTCATCATTGAATACTTCATTAAATAGCTCTTCGAGTTTTTGTTGTTTTTCTATTAATTCCTGATCAAGTTTATTAAATTCATTTTCAAATGAATTCTTCTCCAAATTATCGTTTTTAAGTTTTTCTATATCATTTTTAATATTTTTTTCTTGTTCAAGAATATCTTTCAATTCCTTTTTTTCCTGCCAGGTTAAATTATCTTTTTCAATTATTTTTTTTTTTAACTTCTCTAACTTTGATTGCAAATCTTGTAGTTCATTAATTTTTTCTATTAAATTATCTTTTATTTCATCATTTTTATTATCTGTAATTTTATTTATTTCGTCTATTGTAGGAATTTCAATTCTATTTATTTTAGTTTTAGATGATTTTGAACCATTTATTCCATCATTATCATAAATTTCGAAATAATATTCTATTTTTTCTCCAGGTTTAATTTTCAATGATCCAAAATCAATAAAATAATTAAATTGTCCTTGAAAATTATTTGTATTTATTAGAACTTTAATAGCTTCGTTTTTTAGCAAAGAGTCATTAGATCCAAATAATTTATAATTAAACATTAGCTTATTAAATCCATAGTCATCCTTTATATTTCCTGAAAAAAAATAAGCATACTTATATAAAGAATCTATATATTCCATAACTTCTATTTGTGGGTATTGATCTTGAATTACATTAATAGAAAATGTAATAGAATCTTTGGGGGTAATAAATTCATTAGCGGTTTTTATAGAATATAAACAATTTTTATAAAAATTATTTGAAAACATGAAGTTTCCGTTAAAAGAAGTTGAAATATCAACGGGTTGGTTATTAAAAAGGAGTTTTAAAGTGTGTGTATTTTGTGTTTTAAAGCTCCATGTCAATTTAGTTCCTTCAGGTATATTTAAATCTCCAACATTTGCAAGTTTTTCATCATTTTTACCTGTATATTTAGGATAATTTAAAAGTATATCGAAATTAACAATAATAGGCTTTTTTATTACATTAATTAAATATTCTTTTGTTTTGTAATCATCAGCTAACAATTGAAAAGTTACATTACTTTTTATTTGTTTGAAAAAGTAACTATAATTTATTTTTGAATTTTTTACAAGTGGAAATATGGAGTTGCCAATTTTTATAAATGCTTTATCAGGTATTTTCTCACCAGAAATTTTAATTTTTAATTCAAAATCTTCTTGTTGAACAGCTTCAAGTTTTTCATTTCTTATTTCGAAATTGAAAGGATTTGGTTTTTCAAATATGGTTCTATAATGTAAGATTCGGTTGGTTGAATCTGTTATTAATGAAGGGGAGGCAAACAAAATAAATATAAAAAACAATACCGGAATGGTAGCATATTTTATATATTTCTTGTTTTTTTTTAAATCTATTGCTAAAGAGAAATTAAAGGGATTTATACTATTTGCTTTTTGATTAATACTTGCTAATATTAATTCTTTATCCTTTTCTTTAATTTGTAAAAGAGTATTAAGTTCTATAATATTTAATATTTTATCTTTAACTTCTGGAAAATGATTTGATATAATAGAAGCACATTGCTGATAGGAAAGTATCTTGCCCAGTTTAAATAATTTGAAAATAGGAATTGCAATAAAATATATTAAGACAAGAGTAGAAAAAAACAAATAAGAATAAAAAAGAATAGCTCTTACAATTGGATTAAAGTATGAGTAAAATTCTAATAGACCTAAAATAAGATAATATGAAAGTAGGAAAGTAATACTTAATAACAATCCCTTTATTAAAAGATTTTTATAATATTTTCGTAAAAAACTATCAAGTTTTCTAAGAATAATATTATAATATTCAACTGTCATAATTTAAAAAGGTTTTTTTGTTTAAGTACAAAGATAATAGCAAAACTTTCATTTTGCATTATAAATCTAAAACCTTAAGAAAAAACATTACAAGAAAGATTATGTAAACTATATTTCAGTTTAAATATAATATGAAATCAATATATCCAGCCAGCTTCTAGATTATATCTGTTTATTTTAGGAGAGTCTTCATTTATAATAGGGGAATTAACTGGTTGCATTTCAAATAAATATTCTTCTTGAGAAATACTAACATTGGATTTTGAATATTCTTTTTTAAAATCAGCAACTCTGTACATTTTAGGTTGATAACCTTTCGTATAAATACAGAGCTTTTCATTATTATATTTATCGGGTAGTGAAATAGAAAAATAACCATTAATATCAGATACTGTACTAATATTTTTACCTAAAATATCTATATGTACATTTGCTATGGGTTTATTACTTTTTGCATCAATAACTTTTCCTTCTATTGGATTAGTAGCATTTAAAGTATTATGAAAAAAAATACTGAACAAACCAATTATTAAAAATGTTTTAAATAAAAAATTAAAAGGATTTGTTTTTTTCATAATAAATTGATTTAGAGTTTGATTTATGCAAAAAACATTTTAAAATACGATTTTATAATACTATAATTATTAGACGTTTATTAAACCAGAAAAGTTACACAAAGTTAAAAAAAAATTTCAATAATTTTATAATAAATTATTTTTGTTTATATTATTCAATTATTTTAATTATAAATATGTTAATGCTACAATATTTTACTTATATTATTGTATTTTAAATAATTAATTTATTATACATATATAGTTTTCTTAATATATTATTAGTTTTTCTTATATATTTAAAAATAGGAATATAAAAATAGTACTTTTTATATTATTGGTTTTACGATGTTTAAGTTAATTTTATATATTATGTTTTTAATATATGCTATTTTTGAAGTAATTTTTATTTATGTAATTTAATTATATCGTGTCTTTTGGTGTTTTATTATTTTTTTAAATATAATTATATTATTTCAAATATATTTATAAAAACAATTTAATTATTATCTTTTGTCTTTTATTTATGTTTTTTTATATTAATCATTAATTAACATAAAGTAAATATAAATGATATATTAATTAACTATTTAATATTAATATTTATTTTTGGTCTTATTTTATTATTATATGTCTATATAATATAATTGTTTATTATAAAGTAAAGCAAATTTAAATTTATGACAATAATATTAACTTTGCTTTCAAATAATATTAAGAAACAAATTATGGGTTTAATTCAATTAGAAGATATGGAGTTTTTTTCTTTTCATGGTTGTTTTAAGGAAGAACGCATTATTGGGAATCGATTTTTAGTAACAGTTTCTTTTGAAACAGATACAACAATTGCTGAAGAAACAGATGATTTAAGCAAAACAGTAAATTATCAAAATATATATAAATTGGTTAAAAAAGAAATGGAAATAACATCAAAATTGCTTGAAAATGTAAGTAGCAGAATTTTAAAAAGAATTATTGAACAATTCCCAGATATTACAAATATTTATGTAAAAATTTCTAAGATACATCCTTCACTAGGTGGTAAAATGGACAAAGTAAGTATTACATTAAAAAACTAATTCTCAATCAATTCAGGTTTAATTTTAAAATTGTTAAATTTAATTTCTTTATCAAATTCATAGGTTATTGTAAGAAATAATTCTCCGTTTTCATCATAATACTTCCAATCTCCTTGCTTTTTACCTACTTCATAATTTCCATCTTCTTTAATTTTTCCATTAACATAAAAAGAAATGTGTCTTCCATTTGGATTATCCTGATAGAATTTTCCTTCATAACTAAGTTTTCCATTAGAATAGTAATATTTCCAATCTCCTTCTTTCATTCCTTCTTTATAATTTCCTTCTTGTCTAGAATCTCCAATAAAATACTTCCATAAACCATCTTCTAATCCTTCAATATACTGTCCCTCTAAAATAACAATTCCAGAGTCGCTATATTCCTTATATAATCCATCAGGTTTTCCTTTATAAAATGTTTCTTCCATCATTATTTTTCCATTCTCGAAATACCATTTCCAATCTCCATCAGTTTGTTCTCCAACAATATAAGAACCAATCTGATCTAATTTTCCATTTTTATAATACCATTTCCATAATCCTATTTTTTCATTATTCTTATAATTTCCCTCAGCTCTTAATTCTCCTGTTTCATAAAATTCATTCCATTTTCCTTGTTTATAACCTTTTTCATCAATGATTCCATCTCCAACTATATTTCCATTTCTGAAAATTTTCGCACTTTCAATTGATCCATCTATTTTATAATCTCTTCTAACTCCTTCTGGAATATTGTTTTTGTAACTTCCTACTGTTTTTATATTTCCTGTTTCATAATAATCTGTTTTAATTTCTAGTTTAACTACTTCTGGATCATCTTCCTGTAATTCATCATCAATATATTTTTTAATACTAATAAGATTTCCTTCTAAATCAAAAATCTTAAAAAAACCATTTTTTAAACCATTTCTATAACTTTCTTCTGTTTTAGTAAAATCATTTGAATAAAAAGTTTTCCAAATACCTTGTTTTTTTCCACCTCCGTTATATCTGTTTATGTACTCTCTGTTAACAACAAAACCAAACTTATAATCAACTAAAGAAATTATTAAACCTTCATTTGAATATTCTTTAGATAAACCATTTTCTTTTCCATTTACAAAATTTACAGTTTTTCTTATTATGGTATCACCGTAAAAATATATAGTTAAACCTTCTTTTATATCTTCTTTATAATTCTCGCAAATTTTTCCTATTTCATTATATGTAGTTTTAAATCCATTTTTTTTTCCTTTTACATAATTTACTGTCATAAACAATTTGCTTGAGTCATTATAAAATTTCCATAAACTATCTAATTCAAAGTTTTTTCTATTCCCTTCTGATACCAAAATACCTTTTTCTGAATAAGTTTTCCAATAACCATCAGGTTTATTATTTCTTATAAATCCTTCGCTTGATATTTTACCATTTGAATAGTAAATCTTAGTAAATATCATTGTGTCATTTTTCTGTTGCGCTATCAATTGTAAACAAAAAATTAAAACGTAAGTAAATATTATAATTTTTTTCATTTTTAATACTTTATTTTGATATTTCAAGCATTTTTAATAATGGTTTCTTTGCTTTTTCAATTAATTCATCTGAAAGAACAATTTTTGGTTTTTCATTTTTTAAACAATTATACAATTTTTCAATTGTATTAATTTTCATATAAGGACAATCATTGCAAGAACAACTCTCGTCAGTAGTAACAACATAAAACTCTTTTTTTGGATTGTTTTTTTTCATTTGATGAATAATTCCTGTTTCAGTGGCAACTATAAATTCTTTTGATTTATCAATTGTAGTATAATTAAGTAAAGCTGTTGTAGAACCAACAAAATCTGCAATACCTAATATTTGTCCCTTGCATTCTGGATGTGCTATTATTTTAGCTTCTGGGTATTTATTTTTTAATTTAATAACATTTTCTATTGTAAGCATATCGTGTACCTGACAACTTCCATCCCAAAGAACCATATTTCTTCCTGTTTTATTATTTATATATGATCCTAAATTTTTATCTGGTGCAAAAATTATTTTTTGTTCTTTACTAAAACTTTCAACAATTTTAATTGCATTACTAGATGTACATATAATATCAGAAAGAGTTTTTACTTTTGCAGAACAATTTATATATGTTATTACAATATGGTCTGGATACAATTTTTTAAATTCAATAAGATTTTCATAACCACAAGAATCAGCCAAAGAACAACCAGCTTCTATATCTGGTAATAAAACTTTTTTATTTTTATTTAATATCTTTGCTGTTTCTGCCATAAATAAAACTCCGGCAAAAACTATTATATCAGCATTGGTTTTGGCTGCTTCCTGAGAAAGCCCAAGACTATCTCCAATATAGTCAGAAATATCCTGAATTTCTGGAGTTTGATAAAAATGTGCCAGAATTATAGCATTTTTTTCTTTTTTAAGTTTATTAATTTCTTCCTTAAAATTCATTTCACCCTTATATATTAATATATTAATTAAATTATTATTATTATTAAATATACCTGTTAATATTGTCAGTAAAAAATTTAATAATTATTTGTTTATTTGTTTATTAAAATTGGTTAAACATATTGTTAACAAAAAATAAATTATTAAATATTCAAAAATAAGCATTTAAAAAGATATTAACAATATGTTTAAAAAGGTATTTATTGATAAAAATAAAAAAAATAGTTAATCTTAATTGTTAAAATAATGTTCAATTTTATGCATAAATGGTAATAACAATATGGTTTTTTTTTCACTTCAAAAATTTAAATTAAATTGTAAACACTCAAATACAAAATTACACACTTATTAACAATACTTTGTTAAAAAACCTTAAACCTTTGAAAATATTATAGTATATAACTTAATATTTTTGTTTAATTTTATATCAAGTAGTTAAAATATAAATTATTAATAAAATAATGTAAACCATCTAATTTAAAATTATTAACAATGTTAGAAAATTATAAATATATTGCTATAGGAAGCGATCATGCTGGATTTAAATTAAAAGAATATTTAAAAAAAGAATTGATAATGAAAGGACATAGTTTAAAAGATTTTGGTGCTTTTAATGAAGAAAGTATTGATTATCCTGATATAGCTCATCCATTGGCAATAGCTGTAGGAAAAAATGATTTTGATTTTGGAATTCTTATTTGTGGAAGTGGAAATGGAGTGAGCATAGTTGCAAATAAACATAAAAACATAAGAGCTGCTTTATGTTGGAATGAGGAAATAGCAAAACTTGCCCGTCTTCATAATGATGCCAATATTTTATCTATTCCTGCCCGTTTTATTAGTGAAAAAACAGCATTATCTATTGTAGAAATGTTTTTAATTACAAATTTTGAAGGAGGAAGACATCTATTAAGGGTCCAAAAAATATCTTAGTTTAAAATTTTTAATCAATTAACTTTGCATTAAAATAATGCTATCATTATGTCAGAACAAGCAAAAGAATTTATTAGAGCAGCTGAAAAAAAAGCTTTTAATAAAGAACATAGAAAAATTATACAATTTAATATATCGAAATATGACGCTGCTGTTCCAAAAGGAAAGCTACAATATGCTAATCTTGAACTTGCTAAACAACGTACGGCTCATTTAAAACACAAAGCGATAGAAAATCTAGATAAAATGCTTATAGAATTTGAACACAATTTTGTTAGAAAGGGTGGAAAAGTAATATGGGCTCAAGATGAAGAAGAAGCGATTTATCAAATATTAACTATTGTTAAGAAACACAATGCCAAGAAGGTAGTTAAATCAAAATCGATGATTACCGAAGAAATCGAACTTAATCATTTTCTGGAAATTGAAAATATTGAATCGCTTGAAACAGATCTTGGTGAATATATTGTCCAACTAGCAGGAGAAAAACCATATCATATTATAACTCCTGTAATGCATAAATCAAAAGAAATTATAGCAGAACTTTTTAATGAAAAATTTGGTTTATCTAAAAATAGTACTCCTCAAGAAATAACGGCTTTTGTTAGAAAGTTATTAAGAGATAAATTTGTAACTGCAGATATAGGTATAACAGGAGGTAATTTTTTAGTTGCAGATATTGGTGCTGTTGCTCTAACAGAAAATGAAGGAAATGCTTTAATGTCTGTTTCTTTTCCTAAAGTTCATATTGCTATTGTTGGAATAGAAAAAATAATTCCTTCAATAAAAGATCTTGATTTAATATGGCCTATACTTTCAACACACGGAACAGGACAAAAGATAACCGTTTATAATAGCCTTATTACTGGACCAAAACAAGAAAATGAAATTGATGGTCCTGAGGAAATGTATGTTGTTCTTTTAGATAACAATAGAACAAATCTTTTAAAACAAGAAAAACAACGTAGAGCTATGACTTGTATTCGTTGTGGCGCATGTCTGAATGGTTGTCCCGTTTATCGAAACATTGGTGGTCATAATTATTCAACAACTTATAGTGGACCTATAGGTTCTGTTATTACACCTCATCTCAAAGGAATAAAAGAATTTAAACATTTGAGTTTTGCATCTTCACTTTGTGGTAAATGTACTGAAGTTTGTCCTTCTAAAATAAACTTACATGAACTTTTGTTACACAATAGAAATTATGCTGTTAAAAACGGTTATGTTGCAAAAACAGAAAAGGTTACAATGTTTTTATGGAAAAAAGTGATGCTCAATCGTTGGATGATTGACTTTGCGAATGCTAAAACAAAAAATAGAATGTTGAATATTGTTTTTAAAAAACCTTGGGGACGCAGAAGAGCTTTGCCAGAAGTACAAAAAAAATCTTTTCGACAATTATGGATTGATAAAAAAGAAAAACCTAAGAATATTTTATAATCTCAAATTATTACAAAAATGATTGACTTTAAAAAAACACCAATAATTGACGAAGCAAGCATTGATGAAAGAATCAAACAAATTGTTTCTAAAGACTTTAAAGCATTAACACACAAAGAAGGATTAAAAACAATTTTAAGTATGATTGACCTTACAACATTGGAAGGTGCTGATACAGATGAAAAAGTAATAAATCTTTGTAAAAAAGCGAAAGGATTTATATTACAAGGAAAGGATATACCCAATGTTGCTGCAGTTTGTGTTTATCCGACCCTAGTTAAGGTTGCAAAAAAAGCTTTAAAAGGAACCGAAATTAAAGTGGCTTCTGTGGCAGGAGCCTTTCCTTCTGGTCAATCAACTTTGGCAATAAAAGTTGCAGAAGTAAATTATGCAATAAGCGAAGGTGCCGACGAAATAGATATGGTTATTTCGAGAGGTAAATTTTTGGAGGGTGAATATAATGTGGTATTTGATGAAATTGCTGCAATTAAAGATTTCTGTCGAAAAGTGCATTTAAAAGTTATTATAGAAACAGGCGAATTACAATCCTTAACCAATGTATATAGAGCGAGTATTATAGCAATGCATGCAGGAGCTGATTTTATAAAAACTTCTACAGGAAAAATAAACCCTGCGGCAACAGAACAATCTACTTTAGTAATGCTTGATGCAATAAATAATTTCTATAAGGAAAATGGTAAAATGGTTGGAATGAAACCTGCCGGAGGTATATCAGAACCCCAAAATGCAATTAATTATTTGAAGTTATTAGAAAATACTCTTGATAAAAAATGGTTTAACAAAGAATGGTTCCGTTTTGGTGCAAGCAGACTTGCAGATAAATTACTGACCGAAATTCTTGCAAAATAAATCCTGTTTAAAATAATTATAATGAAACAAGCATTTCTATTTATTTTATTTGTATTATTTGTGAAAATTTTTGTTTTTTCACAAATATTATTACCATTAAACAGAGATATTAATTTACCTTTCGAAAGTAAATTTAATCAAAAGAATACTGATTTTCACACTTCAATCAAACCGTTTCCGCTATCTGATATATCGCCTGTTTTTAATTTGGATTCTGTTATTTATAAAGATAGAAATAAAGAATATACAGGTAAATTTAAAAATTATCTCTGGCGAAAACTTAGGAAAGAAAGTTTTATAATTGTTGATACAAATGATTTTTATTTAACCATTGATCCTTTATTTAATTTTGAAGCTGGGAAAAACATTATTTCTGATTCCACGGCGAATGCTTATGTAAATACACGGGGATTTTTAATTAATGGAAATATTGGAAGAAATTTTTCTTTTTCCTCCTCTTTTTTTGAAAACCAGGCTCGTTTTGTTGATCATGTTAATGACTTTGTTAAAGAATATCATGTAGTTCCAGGGCAAGGACCTGTAAAGTCTTTTAAAACAAATGATTTTGATTATTCATCAGCTACGGGTTATATCACTTTTGTACCTATTAAATCATTAAATGTTCAATTAGGACATGGAAAGCATTTTTTTGGTGAAGGGTATCGTTCTTTACTATTGTCTGATAATGCTTTTAATTATCCTTACTTAAAACTTACTTCGAATTTTTGGAAAATTCAATATACATCAATGTATACTTCATTTATTAATAATGTTTCAAATATTTTTACATCTGAATTTAAAAAGAAATATGCAACATTTCATTTTTTAAGTTACAATGTGAACAAAAGATTAAATCTTAGTTTTTTTGAATCCACAATATGGCAATCTAGCAAAAACAATCAAAATAAAGGATATTCTTTAGAATACCTAAACCCAGTGATATTTGTTCCAGCTGCTGTGTATAAATTAAATGATACAAATAATGTAATGTTAGGTTTAAATTTGAGATATAAATTATTTAATAAATTTTCAATATATTCTCAATTTGTAATTGATGATATATATTTAAAAAAAGTAAAATCTAAGTACGGTTTTATTGATAACAAAATAGCATACCAAATTGGTATCAAGGGTTTTGATATATTAAAAATAAAAAACCTAAACTTTATATTAGAATACAATCATGCACGACCCTATACCTACTCATGTAGTAGTCCTGCACAAAATTTTTCTCATTATAATCAATCTCTTACCCATCCTTTGGGGGCAAATTTTAAAGAAACTGTTGGTATTTTAAATTATCGATATAATGACTTTTTAATTGAAGCAAAAATTAATTATGCAATTTATGGTGAAGACACTCTGAACTCTAACTATGGAAAAAACATTTTTTATTCAGAAAACACTGCTACAAAAGGCGAAAATAGTATAGGAAACTCTTTACTTCAGGGAATTAAAACAACCTTATTTATTAAAGATTTTAGAATATGCTATTTAGTTAACCCGGCAACAAATTTTAATTTATTACTAGGATTAATTGATAGAGAATTGAATTCTGTAACATTTAATAAGCATAGTGTTTTTGTATATTTTGGAATAAGAACTTCACTTACTAACATGTATTATGATTTTTAAAATTCTAAATTAAAAAAAGTTAATTATAAAATATGTAATTTTGCATTGTTATGAATTTAAAGAATATAATGCAAAAAACTATAATAGCAATAGTATATATTACCATACTAATGTCTTTGTTATTTTCATGCATACCTATAAAAAAGTTTTATTATTTAAGAGAAAATAAAAAAGATAGTACTTCTAAAAACAAAACTTCTCCTGCACCCCCAATTTATACCATTCGAACAGGAGATTTGTTATATATAAAGGTTTACACCATTGATGAAAAAATATCTCAATTATTTAATCCAATAAATACCAATTTATCACTAGGAGTGAGCGAGCAATCTTCAATTAATCTTAACTCCTATTTAGTAAATGATTCTGGATATGTTGTTATACCACTATTAGGAAAAATTCTTGTAAAAGGTTTGTCGGTTGATCAAGCACAAGATAAAATTAATTCAAGTGTTAAGCAATATGTTTCAACTGCAGACGTTATTGTAAAGTTGTTAAGTTTCAAAATCACTTTTCTTGGAGAATTCACCAGACCTGGAGTTTACAATGTATATAATGGAAAACTTAATGTATTAGAAGCTGTGGGAATGGCGGGAGATTTAACGGGATTTGGAGATAAAAGCAAAGTGATGATTATTAGGCAAATAGATAATAATAAGGTATATTATGTTGATTTAACTGACAGATCTTTAATATATTCTGATAATTATTATTTGAAACCTAATGATATAATAATTGCAGAACCTTTAAAAATTAAAAGACAAAATTTGCAAATTACAACAATAACAACTATTTCAGCATTTATGGCTACTCTGGTAAATCTAATAATTGTATATAGTTATTTAAAAAAATAGTGGAAGAAAAGAACAAAGAATTCAAATTAAAAGAAGATGCATTTGATTTTAAAATCATCATTTTTTTTATTATTCGCAATTGGTATATTTTTGTTATTTCGGTTTTTATAGCACTAATTATAGCTTTTTTATATAACAAATATACACAACCTATTTATAGGGTTCGTACAACCATATTGATTAAAGAAAATAAATTTAATAATGAAAATTATTCTGAATTGTTAACACTTAAAGGATACGAGAAATCAAGAAACATTCAAAATGAAATAGGTATAATTAAATCTTATAACCTTGCTTATAAAACATTAAGAGAACTTAAAGATTTTGAAATTACCTATTATACTGAAACAAAAAGAAGCAAAAAAACCAAGGAACTTTTTGGAGATGAATGCCCATTTCGGGTAATAGTTGACAGCACCCATATTCAATCAATAGGCACTCCGGTATTATTAGAAATTATTTCAAAAGATAAATATAAAGTTAAAATTGAATATTCTGATTTTACTTTAGAAAAAGAATTATTTTTTGGTCAATATTTTGAAAATGAAAATTTAAAATTTACTATAATTTTTAATGATCAAATAGATCCAAAATCATATATATCGTCGGATTTTAAATTTGTTATTAATGATATTAATTCACTTGCTTCTGCTTTTAGTTCTAATATAGGTGTTTCAACAATTAATAAAGATGCATCTATAGTTGAAGTTACTTTTTCAACAACCAACTCTAAGAAAGCAATAAAGTATATTAATAAACTTGCAGAAGTTTATATAAAAAATGATTTGCAAGAAAAAAATCTTAAAGCTATCAATACGATTAGTTTTATAGATTCACAATTAATGGAAATATCCGATTCCCTTAAGGTTACAGAAAATAAACTTGTAGATTTTAGAACAAAAAATAAGGTTTATAATATAATTAGTGAAGCGAATAATGTTGATTATCAGTTAAATATTTTAAATTCACAAAAACAAACTCAGAATATTATATCTAAGTATTATAATTATTTATATGAATATTTAGGTAAAAATAATAATTTTCAAGATGTTATTGCTCCTTCAACTGCAGATATAAATGATCCACTTTTAAAATCAATAGTTGAAAAACTTAGTGAATTATATTTAAAAAAAGAGCAATGGGGCAAAAAAAATGTAACCAATAATCCATATTTAAAAGAAATAGAAGAAAACATTGCAAGAAATAAACAAGCACTTAATGAAGTTGTTCAAAATCTTGTTAATGTCAACCAATTAACTTTAAATGAAATCGACAAAAATATTAGTACTGTTCAAAAAAAACAAGAAAAAATACCTGTCAATGATAGAGAATTTCTTCGCATACAACGGAAATATGGCGTAAATGACGAAATATATACATACCTTTTGCAAAAAAAAGCAGAAGCTGCAATAGCCAAAGCAGCAAATGTTCCTGATAACAAAGTTGTGGATGAAGCAAATTATGCAGTTCTGATTTTTCCCAATAAATCGCGTTCTTATATGATAGCTTTGTTGTTAGGACTTATAATTCCTTTCAGCATAATAAGAATTAGGGATTACTTTAATGATAGAATTATAGAAAAATCAGATGTTGAATCTAATACCCACCTACCGATTGTCGGTGTAATTTCACATAGCGAATATGATATTAATTTAGTAGTTCTTGAAAAACCAAAATCTATTGTAGCAGAATCGGTTAGAGCTATTAAAACCAATATGCAATTTTATGAAAACGAAACCCCCAAAAAAATTATTGCTATTACATCTGCAATGAGTGGAGAAGGAAAAACTTTTTGTACTATTAATATTGCAGGAACTTTTGCTCTTTCTGGAAAAAAAGTTATTGTTTTAGGTTGCGACTTTCGTAAACCAAAAATTCAAAAAATATTTCATCTTGAAAATGAAGTTGGACTTACCAATTATCTTATTGGTAAAGCAAAAAAAGAAGAAATAATATATAAAACTGATTATGAAAATTTATATATTCTGCCCTCTGGAATAATACCACCAAATCCTGCAGAATTGATTGAATCTGAGAAAATGATGAACTTATTTAATGAATTAGTAGCAGAATATGATTATGTATTTATTGATACACCACCTTTAGGTTTTGTTTCTGATGCTGTTCATATTATTAAAAAATCAGATTTCACAATTTATATTGTAAGACAAAACTATACACATAAAAAGTCTTTGTTTTCATTAAACGATCTTGTTAAAACAACAAATATTTCAAATATTGGTATTGTTATTAATGATGTTAAATTTGCAAATAGTTCCTATAAATATTCGTATAGAAAATATGGCTATGGCTATGGCTATGGCTATGGTTATGGTTATGGTTATGGTTATGGTATATATTCTGAAGAAACAAACAAGAAAACATTTAGAGAAAAGCTTAAAACTACTTTTGGTATTAATAGCAAAACAACAAAAAGCTAAAAATAAAAAACCGAATTATAACAATAATTCGGTTTTTTGTTTGTGTTAACAATAAACTAAAAAGGTAAATCATCATCTGGAGCAGGAACTATAGCCTCATGATTAGTATTTGTCTCTACTGTTGAATTCTCCTGAGGCGAATCTTTTTTGGTTCTTAACATTGTCATATTATCACCTATTATTTCTGTAACATATCGTTTGTTATTGTCTTTATCTTCCCAACTTCTTGTTTTTATTTTTCCCTCAATGTAAATCTGGGCACCTTTTTTTAAATATTTTTCAGCTACATCAGCAAGATCTCGCCATAAAACAATATTATGCCATTCAGTTTGTTCAACTTTATTGCCTTCTTTGTTTTTATATACTTCGGTTGTAGCCAAAGAAAAAGCGGCTTTTTTAACACCACTTTCAAAATGTTGTATTTCTGGATCTTTACCTAGGTTTCCTAATAATATTACTTTATTAACTCCTGCCATTTTTTTTTATTTAGATGATTAATAGCACAAATATATAAAACATTTTAAAAAAATAAAATTATTTTGTTGATTAAAAGCCAAAGAGATTATAAGCCCTATTGTTATTAAAAAAAAACAAATTGATATATTTTAAAGATAATCTTTGGTAAACAAAATAGATATTTTAATTAAAAACTAGAAATTTTAGTAAGCCCTTTCGTTTTTTCCTTCAATAAAATTTATAAAAGATTTATTTACAACTTTATACCCACCAGGCGTAGGATAATCTCCAGTGAAATACCAGTCTCCTTTATTATTAGGACAAGCAGTATGAAGGTTTTCTATGCTTTGATATACAACTAATACTTCTGCTTTTATTTCTTTACTGGTTACAAGCTTAGCAATTTTTTCAGAAATTTGTTCTGGAGTAAAAGGTTTATAAATTGCTTTAACATGATTGACTATTTGTTCTTTAGGTTTGCCTTCCTGTTCTTTACACTTTTTATAAACAGAATTAATTATATGTGTTTGTTTCGTTTCATTTAACAAATCAATAGTAGCTCTAAAAGCTATAAAATCACTTAATTTAGCCATATCTATACCATAGCAATCGGGATACCGTATTTGAGGGGCAGAAGAAGCAATTATAATTCTTTTTGGATTTAATCTATCTAGAATTTTTATTATACTCTTTTTTAATGTTGTTCCCCTTACAATAGAATCATCAACAACAACTAGAGTATCGATATTGTCTCTCACAACTCCATAGGTAACATCATAAACGTGTGTTACAAGGTCGTCTCTGGATTTATCTTGTGTAATAAACGTTCTAAGCTTGGCATCTTTCACAGCAATGGTTTCTACTCTTGGATAGAAGCAAAGAATTTCATCTAATTTTTCTGGAGTTAAATTATCTTTATATTTTAATATTTGTTCTTTTTTAACTTCTTTGCAGTGTTTATTCAACCCTTCAATCATTCCATAAAAAGCAACCCCTGCTGTATTTGGGATGAAAGAAAACACTGTGTTTTCCATATCGAAGTTTATAGATTTTAAAATAGGTGAACAAAGTAATTCTCCAAGTTTTTTTCTTTCCTTATAAATATCCGCATCCGTACCTCTTGAAAAGTAAATTCTTTCGAAAGAACAAGCTTTTCGTTCTGATGGTGTTTTGCATTGATGTTCTCCAACTACTCCGTTTTTTTTAATAATAAGTGCATTACCGGGACTTATTTCTTTAATTTCTGAAAAAGGGATGTTAAAAGCTGTTTGAATAACGGGTCTTTCGGAAGTAACAACTACAATATCATTGTTTTTATAATAATAAGCAGGACGAATACCAGCAGGATCTCTCATAACAAAAGCATCTCCATGTCCCATTAATCCAGCAATTACATAACCTCCATCCCAATGTTTACTTGATTTTGTTAATATATTTTGTACATTGAGATTTTCAGCAATAAGTGGAGAAATTTCTTTTTTGGTGTAACCCTTAGATTTAAATTTTTTGAAAAGTTCTTCATTTTCTTCATCAAGGTAATGACCGATTTTTTCCAGAACTGTAATTGTATCTGAAGTTTCTTTAGGGTGTTGACCAATATCAATTAAACGGGTAAATAATTCATCAACATTGGTTAGATTAAAATTACCTGCAACAACAAGATTTCTGGTCATCCAATTATTTTCTCTTAAAAAAGGATGACAATTTTCTATACTGTTGTTTCCAAAAGTACCATAACGCAAGTGACCTAAAAACAATTCACCGGTAAAATCACTATTTTCTTTTAACCATTGTGGGTCTTTGAGTCTTTCTGCATTGTTGTTGCTGATTTTTTTTAGGTTAGAATATATTTCTGAAAAAATATCTTTTATAGGAGTATTTGAATTAGAGCGCAATCGATTGATATAACGGGTACCTGGTTTGACATCAAATTTTACACTTGCAATTCCCGCACCATCCTGGCCTCTATTGTGTTGTTTTTCCATTAGTAGGTAAAGCTTGTTCAAGCCATATAATGCAGTACCGTGGTTTATAATATAGTATTCAAGCGGTTTAAGCAAACGAATTAAAGCTATTCCGCATTCATGTTTTATTTGGTCGCTCATTAAAATTGAGATTTTATATTGATAGACAGCTACAAAGTTAGCAGATTATTGTTAAATCAATGTTATGTAATTTGATTTATTTTTTAACAACAATGATGATAATTTCGGAAGTAAAACGTTAAAACCAGTTTTATAAAGGTATTAATTTAGCTGTTTGTTTAATCATTTCTTTACAGATAAAATCTGCTGCTTTTCCATCACCAAAAATTGGTTCATATTCTGACAATTGTTTTTCTTTAAAATATTTAAAAGCCTTATAGATTTTCGTTTCATCTGCATTTGCAATTATTCCCATACCACATTCCACTATTTCCACCCATTCGCTTTCAGAACGAATAATAATACAAGGTTTTTTAAAGAAAAAAGCTTCTTTTTGCACTCCCCCTGAGTCAGTAAGGATTATTTGAGCATTTTTTTCCAGTTGAATCATATCGAGAAAAGATAATGGAGGCAAGATTTTTATGAAAGGATTATTTATGGTTTTAGTATATATGTTTTCTTTAAGATTGTTTTTTAAAACTTTAGATGTTCGAGGATGTAAAGGTAAAATGATGGTTGTTTTTTCAGTCTCTGTAATTTTATTAAAAGCATTAAATATAGCCGTTAGCCTTTGAGGGTCATCGGTATTGTTGTTGCGGTGAATAGTTCCTAGTAAAAAATTGTTTGGTTCTAAGCTATGTATTTGTAATATTTTTGATTTTTTTTCTGCAATTTCAGAATAATATAGCGTATTATCATACATTATATCTCCACAATGATAAATACCAGGATTATCAATTGTAAAAGGAGGGTGGTTATCTTCAAACCCTTCTTTTAATAAGTTTTTATATCCTGTTTTTGTGGGTGAAAACAATAAAGTAGAAACATGATCGCACACAATACGGTTGATTTCTTCTGGCATAGATTTGTTGAAAGAACGCAATCCCGCTTCTATATGTACCACTGGAATACCAATTTTAGAAGCAGCTATAGCACCAGCAAGTGTTGAATTCGTATCACCATAAAGTACAATGTAATTTGGGCATTCTTTTATCAATATATCTTCAATGCCTTTTATCATTTGAGCTGTTTGCATTCCGTGATTTGCAGAACCAATATTTAAATTATAATTGGGTTTAGGAATAGAAAGTTCTTCAAAAAAAACAGTTGACATTTCATCGTCGTAATGTTGTCCTGTATGAACAATAATTTCTGTAATTTCTTTACTAAAACTGTTTTTAATAGACCTGCTCAAAGCTGCAGCTTTTATAATTTGAGGTCTTGCACCTATAATCGTTACTATTTTAATCATGTTTAAATTGTTTTATAAAATACCTTCATCTGAAAAGCTATAATAACTTTCATTTCCAATTATAATATGATCTACTACATTAATATCCATAGCTATTCCTGCGTCTTTTATTTTTTTTGTCAACTTAATATCTGCTTCACTAGGTTGAATATTACCTGACGGGTGATTATGACATAGCACAATTGAAGATGCATTGTTTTCTAATGAATAACGAAAAATTTTTTTAGGATCAACAAAAGTACCAGATATTCCGCCTTCACTAATATTGATTTTTTTAATAATACGATTGGCTCTGTTTAACATTAAAATCCAGAATTCTTCGAAATGTGTATTTGAAAAAGTAGAAGAAAATAATTCAAAAACATCTTTGCTGCTACTTATTTTATCTTTTATAATTACATCAGATTCTCTTCGACGGTTTCCTAATTCAAGGGCTGCAATAATGCTAATTGCTTTTGCTTCCCCAATTCCTTTAAACTTCATCAATTCACCAATTGAAAGTTTAGTTAATTCTATGAGGTTATTATTAACGGAATTTAGTATTTTTCTGGATAATTCTACTGCAGAATCTTCTTTATTACCGGAACCAATAAGTATTGCTATAAGTTCAGCATCACTTAATGTGTTTTTGCCTTTTATTAATAATTTTTCTCGTGGACGGTCGTCTTCAGACCAATTTTTTATAGAATTATTTTCCTTTTTCAACTTCGTGTATTCATTTATTGATAATTAAAAAGCGAATTTACAAAATATTGTAAAAAGAAAAGGCCTTTTCTGTAAAAACAGAAAAGACCTTTAGATATATTGTGATTATGAAAGTTTGAATTACAAAGAATTAACCATTCTTGTTAATTTAGATTTTAAATTTGCTGCTTTATTCTTGTGAATCACTGTACGTTTTGCTAGTTTATCGATAATAGAAACAACTTTTGGAAGGTTTGTAGAAGCTTCTTCTTTGTTTTCTGTGTTTCTTAATTTTTTAACTGCATTACGCATTGTCTTATGTTGAAAACGATTAATTATTCGTTTATTGTCATTAGACCTGATTCTTTTTTTCGATGATTTATGATTTGCCATAACTTTTTTAATTGTTGTAGCCCGTAGGGGACTCGAACCCCTGATTTCCAGGATGAAAACCTGGCGTCCTAACCGACTAGACGAACGGGCCTTATTTTATTTATTCAAAATTTATACTATTTTTTAAGGGTGCAAATGTATAACTTATTTTATAATTGGCAAAAAATATCACCAATTTTTATTTATTTTATTTTCAATTATTTTGAAAAGAGTTATTTATCTAGTCTTTTTTATTTTTATTAATTTTGGATAAGCAAATCTGAAATAATATTTGGTTACCCTTTTTTTTATAGATATCTGCCAAAGCATAATAAACAAAATTGTTTTTTCCTTTACTTTTTCTTATACTTTCTAGAAAAAACTGTTCTGCTAGGTTATATTCTTTAAATTGCAAACAAAAAGAAGCAATATTTGTTAAATCATCACAACTATAATCATGTTTTTTATAAAAACCTTCTGTCCAATTATTTATTTTTGTTAATGGGCTTATGTTTAGTATTTGTTTTATCAGTTCTACACTCGTATCCTTAGGTAAATCATATTGTATTGGTAAATTTACCATATTTAAAGCAGATATATTTGTTGCATAATCGCTACTTGCAAAAATAACAGCTTCTCCATCTAGATATATAATTCTCCATTGAGGCATTTTATTTAACTGAGTAGTCCATGTATAATATTTTAAATAATTATAAATAATTAATTTTGGTTTGTATTTATCAATTAGTTTGCTCAGTCTACCATTCCAACTATCAGTAACTTCCATATATAATTGTTCTTTCATTACTTCAAGTCGGCCATCAATAAATATTGGTTGTGGTAAATTCCAAGCTAACCAACCACCATAGCCTAAGCTGTTAATGATTTTTCCATCGAGTTTATTATTTATTAAGAATGTTGTAGCAGAATAAGGTTGTTGTTGTTTATCTATCCCAACTCCAAATTTACTATAGGACTTATTAGAAATATAATATGCTCCGGTATATATTCTAAAGATTAAAGCCACAGGAAGCAATATGAAAAAAACAAAATTCATATGCCTGAAAAATTTCATTTTTAAATACCATTTTTTTTCTTTTATTCTCACAAAAAGTTCATACAGCGAGCTGCTAAAAATTGGTATTGCTACAATTACGAATAAAGGAATATTTCTGATAGAAATATAAGCTAAATAAAAGAAAACAAACAAAATAATAAAATCATGAATATTCTTTTTCTTTGCATACCTTAAGCTCAAAACAAATGTTAATAAAGAAAAAAAGATGAATAAATAATCTGTAAAATCATATTTAACAACGCTTCCAAATGACTTAAATTCTAATATATGTTGATTAAAAACATTATTACTCTTAAATCTTGTAAAAAGTTCAAAAGGAAACAAAATACCTTTAATAAAATATGGATTAAAAAAACAAATCAATAGAGAAAGGGAACTCCATATAAAAAATTTTTTATCAATTTTTTTTTCTTTAATCCATAAACTTATAAAATAAGAACCTATCAATACAATACCAAGAATAAACAAACCATGGGTATTAACCCAAAATAACATAATTATAGGAAGAAAAAAAAGAAAATTTTTATGAGAATGGAAGTATAAGTCTAAAATAATTAATATTATAACAATATAAAGAAAAGAAAAAATTTCAGGTCTGAGCAATAAACGGGGTTCTATTATTAAATAGCCAAATAACAAAACAATACAAGTGATTTTTAATGGTATGTTTTGTAACTTATTTCTTTTTAATAATAAAAACAATAGTAGAATGCTTGTAAACATTACCTGTAAACTTAATCCGATATATCCAAAAAGACTATAAATAAAATAAGTAAATATTTGAAAAAACCAGTGCAAATCAATATAATTATTGTTGTTTGCTGTATAGGTATAAGTGTCTTTTTGAGGGAATGAATGATTTTCGATTATCCATTTACCAGTTTTTAAATGAAATCCAGTATCTGGATCTGACAACATACGAAGTGATAAAAATATTATCATTAATACAATCAAAGCAAATGGAAAAACCCATTTTGAATGAAACAATTCTTTCCAATTTATATTTTGTTTTACATCCGAAATTATTTGGTCTTGTTTTTTCTTTCCTGTCATATTAAACAATTTCAATGAATGAATGTCTATGTTGATACACAAATTTTAGAAGTGTTTTTAGTTAAAACAAAGCAAAATTATAATATTAATGTTACTTTTAATTGAATTTGATAAAATTAATTGATCGCAATTCGATAAAATAAAGCATAAACTTTTTAAAAATAATAATAAAATATTACCTTTGCAACCTTCTCTTCGTAGCTCAGATGGTAGAGCAACTGACTCTTAATCAGTGGGTCGTGGGTTCGATTCCCTCCGAGGAGACAATTTCTCCGGGATGTAGCGCAGTTGGCTAGCGTACCACGTTCGGGACGTGGGGGTCGGAAGTTCGAGTCTTCTCACCCCGACCTTTTAACTATTTGATTTATAGATATTTAAGCTGGTTTATTTAAAGTAAAACTTTAGCCAGTAAGTAGTGTAAAGGTTTGTAATTTAGATGGTTACAAACCTTTACTTTTTGACGGGTTATTGTACCGACTTATCAGCTCAGTCCATATCTAAAAATTTTAACATTTCAATTTTTTCTAATTTTAAAGGATACAGTAATTTACAAAGAAATATTTGTTAATCCATATACAAATTGAAAAGGAATGCATTTGAAATTATTGCTTCTAATAGCTTTGATCGATTTTGTGGAGTAGTAAATTAGTCTTACCTTTATTTTCTATTCAAAACAAACCAAATCAAATGCAAAATGAAAAAAATATCCTTATTATTTGCAGGACTATTTATTGCATTACTCATTAAAGCCCAAAATCATACGATTAATTTTGTAGCATCAGGGGCAAGCTT
>DYDE01000056.1 GCA_020718065.1 Marinifilum sp.
AAATTGAAAAAAAATATTGCTTGACTTAAACAGCAGACCCTAATTAAATCTAAATAGGGAAGAAATTAAAATCTTTAACACCTTTTGTATTGCCCTAAATCCATTTATTTTGATTATTATATTATCTAAAAAACAATAATTCACGATATTTAGGTAACGACCAAAGTTCGTCATCTATCATTATTTCTAGTTTATCAATATTATCGCGTATGATCTCGAAAAAAGGCAATACTTTTTCGTTGTATGCTTTTGACTTTTCTTCTACTGATTCTGTTTTATTAGCAATTTTTCTTTCTTCTATCATTGCTTCAACATTATTAGCAATTTCTCTAATATGTTCTGATATTTCAACAATGGTTTTCTTGTTGTTTTCTGAAAGTTTATCATACTCTGTTGGCGCAAACAGTTCTTTTAAGCCTTTAAGGTTATGTATTAATAAATTCTGATATTTAATAGCGGCCGGAATAATGTGATTGACAGCAAGGTCACCCATAATTCGTGCTTCTATCTGAATCTTTTTAACATAATTCTCCAGATGTATTTCGTAACGGGCTTCCATTTCCCTTCTAGTAAAAATATTATTCTTCTCAAACAAAGACAATGTTGATTCACTAATTAAGTTTTTAAATGCTTTGGGTGCAGATGTAATATTCGATAATCCTCTTATTTTTGCCTCTTTAATCCATTCTTCACTATAGTTATTACCTTCGAAACGAATGGGTCTCGATATTTTGCAATATTCTTTCAATACATCAAAAATTGCTTCTTCTTTATTAACATGTTTTTTAATTAAAGCATCCACTTCTGTTTTAAATCGAACTAGTTGATTAGCAACAATGGTGTTAAGTGCAATCATAGCAGCAGCACAGTTAGCAGAGGAGCCTACTGCCCTGAATTCAAACTTATTTCCTGTAAAAGCAAATGGGGAGGTTCTGTTTCTATCGGTATTATCTTGTAATATTTCTGGGATTTTCTCTATATTTAAATCTAGTTGTTTCTTGAAGTTGTTAGGTATTTCTTTTTTTTCTGTAAATGATTCAATAGCATCTAAAATTTTGGTGAGTTGTGCACCAATAAATACCGACATAATAGCAGGTGGAGCTTCGTTTCCTCCCAATCGAAGGTCGTTGCTAGCAGATGCTACTGAAGCTCTTAATAAATCTGCATAATCATAAACAGCCTTAATAGTATTAATTAAAAAAACCAAAAATTGTAAATTTAGCTCAGGTGTTTTTCCGGGAGAAAGTAAGTTAATTCCGGTATTTGTTCTTAAAGACCAATTGTTGTGTTTACCTGAACCATTGATGCCCGCATAAGGTTTTTCGTGTAATAAAACTTTAAAATTATGTCTTTTGGCAACTTTATCCATCAGATCCATTAAAAGCTGATTGTGATCAATAGCTAGATTTGCCTCTTCAAATATTGGTGCACATTCAAACTGGTTAGGTGCAACTTCGTTGTGTCTTGTTTTAACTGGAATTCCAAGAAGATATGCTTCTGTTTCAAAGTCTTTCATAAAATGAATAACTCTTTCGGGTATAGATCCAAAATAATTATCGTCTAATTGTTGGTCTTTTGCCGAAGCATGCCCGAATAAAGTTCTTCCCGATAGCATTAAATCTGGGCGTGCATTGTATAAGGCTGTATCTACCAAAAAATATTCTTGTTCAATCCCCAAAGAAACACTTACTTTTTCTACTTGCTCATCGAAATAATGGCAAACAGCTATTGCAGCTTTGTCAACGGCATCAATTGCTTTTAACAAAGGTGTTTTATAATCTAAGGCTTCTCCTGTATAAGAAACAAATACGGTAGGAATGCACAAGGTTTTATCAATAATAAAAGCTGGAGATGTAGGATCCCAAGCTGTGTAACCCCTAGCTTCAAATGTATTACGAATACCCCCATTAGGGAAACTGGAAGCATCTGGTTCTTGCTGTACCAAATTGCTTCCATTAAAATCTTCAATAGCTCTTCCATTGTCAGATGGCTGGGAAAAAGCATCATGTTTTTCGGCTGTATTTCCTGTCAGTGGCTGAAACCAATGGGTGTAATGTGTAGAACCTTTTGTTACAGCCCATGATTTTAAGGCAGCAGCAACCTGATCAGCAATCTTTCTTTCTATTTTATTTCCTTTTTCGATGGCTTCATTTAGTTTCAAAAACGCTTCTCTTGATAAGTATTGTTGCATGGCGGTATGATTAAAAATCATATTACCAAAATAGTCAGATACCTTGTCTGATGGAGGTGTTGTTTTAACTGGTTGATGTGCTAATGCTCTTTCAAGTGCTTTAAAACGTAAGTTTCCCATTTTATTATTTAATTTTATGATCATTTTATTTTGTTTAAAAAACTCAGCAATGAATCCCAATACTCTTTATTGTTTGAAGTTTCTTTTTTCAATGCACTTGCACCATGCACTCCGTTTTCTTTTGGAATAAATTGTTCATTAATTTCTGAAGCAACATTTTTTAGTAAAGCTGCAACATTAGGAGCCTCCTCTTTTGATGAAGTTACATACATTGGTTTATTTAGTCCTTTGATGGTTTCGGTAAGATTAAGTTTGTCACCAAAATATTCCCCTGGGCTAAAAGCAACCAATGCCCTTACGTTTTCATTTTCTTTTGCGATCTTTAAAGTGAGGGAGGCAGAATAGGAACTGCCCAATAATATTACTTTCTGATTATATTTTTTAGCAACATAATTTACGGCTGCAATAATATCCTTTTCTGCATCGAGATAAGTGGTAGAGAGGTTCTTTTGAACAGCAAGAATATTCGTTTCATTGATCGTATTCTCCACTTTTCCTCCAGAACGTTGATCTATCGCCAAACAATTAAATCCATTTTTATTTAAGGTAAAAGCTATCTCCGCGTACTCAGACTTATTATAACCAGCCTGATGACAAAGAACAATAAATGGAAATTTTTCATCCACATAATAAAGATTAGTAGTAATGGTGAGTCCATCAATACTATTAAAAGTGATAGTTTCTGGAATAGTGTTTTCCTGTTTTAGCAAGTTATTGGTATTAGAATGCTTTGGCGAACAAGAAACAATAAACAAAACGAACATATAAAAAGAAATTGTTTTAATAATTTGTTTTATCATATTAAAGATTTTATGCTATAGAATTAAATAATTAACAAAATTAAATTAATAATTATTATTTGCTGACTTTTAGTTGACTATAAAATGATATTGGTTTAAGAACAAAAGATATAGTTGATTAAACATCCTCCCCTGATACTTTTTTCTTATTTATTTTTTCACCTTCAACTAGTTGAAAAGGCTTTCACTTGTTTTACTACACCTTCTTTGAAAAGTTTGAGCAGTAATTCCTTAATTTCCAT
Organism: Marinifilum sp.; assembly: GCA_020718065.1. Taxonomy (GTDB): domain Bacteria; phylum Bacteroidota; class Bacteroidia; order Bacteroidales; family CG2-30-32-10; genus CG2-30-32-10. The sequence goes on from DYDE01000056.1 coordinate 3,354, forward strand.
TAAGTGAATAAGTAAGAACCCAAAAATCAACCTTGATATGAAGAATCTGTCATACTTTCGCATATACTGTCATTGCTGTATTAAAAACAACTTCACCAAAGATTGAACCTTAAAAAAAACCAAATGACTTTTCTTTAAAAGTGGTCACATCTTCGAGTACAAGTTGATTTAACAACCTTTTTTATTTTATAGTTTATCTTTTAATTCAGGAAAGTTTACTTTCAATGCATTAGCAATATCCACTTTCTTTGCTCCTTCTCTAGGAACTATTATAATAGTATCATCTCCGGCAACGGTACCAATAATTTCATATATTTTTACTGAATCAATAGTTGATGCAATAACAGCAGCATGACCTGAAATGGTTTTTATAACTCCCAGATTATTCGAAAAAGCAATAGATATAAACCCATTTAATGCAATTGCAGGTTTTACTTTTGGTCTTTTTTCAGAACCCATTATGTCTCTTAAAGAATAAACATAATTACCTTCTTCATCCGGATGTTTAATTATCCTCAGGGTTTTTAAATCACGCGAAAGCGTTGCTTGGGTATAGTCAAACCCTTTCTTTTTTAATTTCTCAAGCAATTCCTCCTGAGAAGCTATTTTATGTAATTGAATGATTTTTTTAATTGCAATTAAACGTTGTGTTTTCATAATGGTATTTTTACAGTTTGACTGCAAAATTACATACATTTTTTAAATAATAGTATTTCTAATGTGTTTTTTAACAATGTCTTATCTGCCAACTGTTTAATTAATAATTAAAGTTTGATTTTGATAAATATATCATTTATCTATAAATTCTCTTCTTTAATTACTTTTCTGGTTTTTTATGTGTCTAATAAAAAGAAGTACTATTAATTAAAGGAAGTTATGAATTTGAAATGATTTAAAAAAAAGACTGGGAGTTAAAAAGCGATAATTTGCAAAATATTAATTAAGAAATCTCAATATTATTAAGTAGAGGTAATTTTATTAAAATTTATTAATCTAACACATCAAAAAACAAAATTACTAAATCAATTACGTGTTGGCTATAACTCCCAGCCTATTTTACTAATTTAATTAATATACATTTCGGTTGCAAATTTATACATAATTTATAAACAAACAAGTTTTTTTTATTATTTATTTAATGTTTTATTTAAAAGTTTGAAATGCTTTTAATTAATGAATTAAAATATTAAGAAATGTGGTTATTATATCACGTGTGAATAAAAAACCCTGATTAAATTAAGGATTTTTTAATCAGGGGGTAATACCAATTTAAAATAATAAATCTCTACTTGAGCAGAGAAGCTAGCTCAACGATTTTTATAAATTCACTCCGGTAACCATCGTTGTCAGCACCTTTACTTTCGTTTGCCAATTTAAGTATTTCTGAATATGAAGTATTACCTTTATATTTTGAATCTCTTAACAACATTGAAAACTCTATTACTGCGACTGAAAATTTATAATTGTCAGAGCATTTAGTAAAATCAACATAATTATTATAAACGATACTACTTGTTAGTTTACTTTTAGATTCTTTGGGTTCTTTATAACGAATTTTTACTGTCATCAGTTCTTTTTGTGTTGTAGGATTATTTACAACATTCGTTTTCTGATATTTTAAAGTATCAATTGAAGGTATTTTATTTAATTCCTTTTCTGAAGTGATGATTTCGTATATTGCAGTTACTGAACTACCCGCACCTAATTCTCCTGCATCTTTAGTATCATCATTAAAATCTTTATCTTCTAACAAACGGTCTTCATAGCCTATCAAACGATATGCTTTCACATTCAATGGATTAAATTCAACTTGTATTTTTACATCTTTGGCTATAGTATATAATGTTGATCCCATTTCTTTAACCAATACCCTTTGTGCTTCCATCAAATTGTCTATATAAGCATAATTGCCATTGCCTTTATCAGCAATTTTTTCCATTTTAGAATCTTTGTAATTTCCCATTCCAAAACCCAAAACAGAAAGAAAAACTCCTTCTTTTCTTTTTTCAGTTATGAGGTTTTCCATATCTGCATCGCTTGAAAGCCCCACATTAAAATCTCCATCCGTTGCAATAATTACCCTATTGTTGCCATTTTCAATATAATTTTCTTTTGCTATTTTATAAGCAAGCATAATACCTTCTCCTCCAGCAGTGCTTCCTCCTGCTTCCAATTCTTCAAGTGCATCTAATATTATTTTCTTTTTTTCACAAGAAGTTGAATTTAATACAACACCACTTGCTGAAGCATACACAACAATGGCTATTTTGTCGTTATCTTGCATCTGATTAACTAATAAACGCAATGATTTTTTTACAAGTGGTAATTTGTTTTCATCAGCCATAGAACCAGAAACATCAATTAAAAAAACTATATTGCTTTTGGGTAGATTTTTTATTTCAATTTTCTTTCCTTGAATACCCACATGAACCAAATGATGATTAGAATTCCATGGACAACTACCAACCTCTGTATAAATAGCAAAAGACTCGTCGTTTGTAGGAGAAGGGTAATTATAATCGAAATAATTAATTAATTCTTCAGTTCTTATTGCATCGGAAGGCGGTTTAATACCTTGAGATATAAACCTTCGCATATTGCTGTAAGATGCATCATCTACATCAATAGAAAATGTTGATAATGGGCTGTCTGATACTTTGTCAAATCCGTTTTCAATTATTTTATCATAGGATTCTGTGTTATAATCATAATAATAATATATTGGATAATAGGTGTAAAAATTAATTGGAGGAGAGTTAAAAACAGTTATAGGTGGAGGATTGTTAAAGTTTTGTGTGTTTAAGTCATCATAGCTTCCATAACTTGCTGGGAAACCCCCTGTCATTACATTAACCTGATCAATTGCAGATTTAGGAATAGACGTTGAGCCAATAACCTTTATACCATCAATATAGGTTACAACCCCTTCGTTTCTTGAGCCTTTTATACTTATATTACCAATTTTTTCAGAAGTAGAATATGTTCCTCCTGTTGTTATAGTTAGAGAACCCGGATCTCGTCCAGGCATTTTACTAATTTCATATGAAGTTATAGTTTGACCTGTTTTTGTTTGATCCCTATCTATAAGAGGAACTTTATAACAAGTCACTTCAACGCAAGCAAGTGTTGTAGTTTTAGGTTCTAAGATCATGTCTTGAAAAGTAATTTTATCAGCACTAATTACAATATTGGTAATTAAAACAGTATTAAAGCCAATATTTGTTGCCCTTATATCATAAGTGCCCGGAGAAATTGGTTTAATGGTATAGTCGCCGTTAATATCAGCAGCAGTTCCGCTAATTTGTTTACCAGCTTTTTCCAAAACAACACTGGCAAAAGGAATTGGTTCTTTGGAAGTTTTATCTAAAACTTTCCCTTTTAATGTTCCACTTTGAGCAATAGCTCCAAAAGTAAAAAACATCCAAACCATAATGGTTTGAAACAGTCTGAGGTAAATTTTTGTTTTCATAGTAGTAATTTTTAAATTGAATTATTGTTTTTATTATAAACTAACCCTTACATGGCGCCTTAAATAAGTTAGGATTGTTTTTTTAATATAACTCATTTAGCTTAGGTATTGATTTTCTTATTTTACAAAATCTTGCTATTAAATTCCAATAAATTTACATTAGAATTTTTTAATAATCAAGGGGGGGTTATATTAACGGTAGTGTAAATTAATTTAACGGTAAAATATTTTATTAACGGTAGGGTTTATTAATTTAACGGTAAGAAATTTTTACTTTTTGAAGTTAATATCTATAAAAAAGTATATGTTTTTTATTTTTGCTTAAAAAATATTTATTGCAAAAAAAAGCTTATATATTTGTACGCTTACTTTTATTGTTACATTTTTTAATTTTAAAATAATAAATATTCTTTCTTTATTGGTATTTAAACATATTTAACTTAATTATTATATTAAAATAAAGCATTATAGACAATATGAAACCTACATTATTAATATTAGCTGCCGGAATGGGAAGTAGATACGGAAGTTTGAAACAAATAGATGGTGTTGGACCTTCTTCCGAAACCATTATGGATTATTCTGTATATGATGCCATTCGGGCTGGTTTTGGAAAAGTCGTTTTTGTTATTAGAAAGAGCTTTGAAAAAGATTTTCTCGATAATATTTTTGAAAAATACAAAGATAAAGTTACTGTTGAGTATGTTTTTCAGGAATTAGACATATTACCCAAAGGATTTAGTTTGTCTGCCGATCGAGAAAAACCATGGGGAACAGGTCATGCAGTATTGGTTGCCAGATCAAAAATACACGAACCTTTTTGTTCAATAAATGCAGATGATTTTTATGGATATGAAGCATTTAAAGTAATGGCAACGTTTTTATCTGATGCTTCTTTTAAAGAAATAACAGAATTTGCAATGGTTGGGTATGATTTGAGTAGAACTCTTTCAGAATATGGTGCTGTTTCGAGAGGTGTATGTGAAGTTGATCCTATGAATTATTTAATACAGGTAAACGAGCGAACCAAAATTCAAAAATCAAAATTTAGAATATCCTATATAGATGATAATCAAAAAGAAAACGAATTAAACGAAGATGCAGTAGTGTCAATGAATTTTTGGGGTTTCACACCATTAATTTTCGACTATCTGGAACAAGCATTTATTGATTTTCTGAATGAAAACAAATCAGATCTAAAAGCTGAATTATATATTCCGTTTGTTGTTGATAAACTGATTAAGAATAAAACAGTTAAAGCTAAGGTGCTCAATTGTAATGAGCAATGGTTTGGCATAACTTACAAAGAAGACAAAGCCATGGTCGTTTCAAAAATACAAGATTTGGTAAAAAAAGGCATTTATCCCAGCAGATTATGGATATAATTGTTTAAAGCCAACTCTTTATTTCTTATGTTCACAAATAATAAGAACTTCACTTTCATAAATATTTTGTTTAAATCACAATAATAATTTATATTTGTATTCTATAGATTTATATTTATGGAAGACAGAATCAAATGGATATCCTATAAAGAAAAAGAAAATTTATTCATCTTATTTATAAAAAAACATCTGGAATATATGCAGTATTTGAACAGTAAAGATTGTTTTTCTATAAAGGAGAAAAACTATTCTTCTACATATAAACTTTACAAATCCATATGCAGATTCAATTACTATTAAAAAGATGTTAAACGAGAAAAAACGTAATAAGAAAAGAAACTAAAGTTGGAATTACAGGTTTAAAATTAACTTTTGTAAAAATCAATTGTATTTTTTACACAAAATTGGTAATAAAGTTTTCGATTCAAAGAAAAAGTAAAGGAATAGCGAGTGAAATAATAAAATTATTGCCAACACCTATTTTAAATATAAATAACATAAAACCAATTCAACCATGAAAAAGCTAATCTTAATTATTCAGGTAGTTTTGATAATTAGTTTCAATCCTACAAGTTCATTTTCGCAACAGATCATCGCAAATCATACCATTGTTGATAGGTATGATGATATTCCAAGGTATTATATAGACAAAGTAAAAGAAATGTGGGTTACTCTTCCAGGGGAATCTCACTCATCAGGTTATAGAATAGGATGCCAATTACTGTCTGTCTCAGACACTGCTTACAAAGTAAATATCCGTGAATCAGGCACACCCGATGGATATACCAATCAACATTTACGACTAAGTCGTGCTACCTGGGGTGATATCAGTTCTTCAACCGGATGGCGTTATGGATATGGCGAAGAAGATTGGTACACAAGCACACTAGCAAAAACAAGAACAAAAGACCATATTACATACTGCAACACCCACAACCTCACTATAGCTGCAATGGGTTTTGGCTGGTGCTGGGATATGACCTGGACTAATTCTCCCGGTGGAACAATTGATCCTGTTTATCAGGTCAGATGGGCAGGAAGTTCAGATGGCGGTCCTCAGGGAAATTTACGTTGGGGTATAGATGCTGGGGACTCAGTTTTAACAGGCAATTCTGTTTGTATGGATAAATACTTAAACGCTACCATAGAGTATATAAACCATTGTGTTAATAACGCTTATTCAACAAAAGTTTTCTTTACTACTGGGCCCGTCGATGGTGGCGGAAATACCAGTGAAAATGGTTATCAAAGACACCTTAAACACGAATATATTAGAAACTTTGTGCTTGCCTCTTCAAGCAGGATACTCTTTGATTACGCTGATATTTTATGTTGGAGCAATGCAGGTGTTCAAAACACAACAACGTGGACAGATTATGGTAGTACATTGCGAACTTTTCAATATATTCATAGCGACAACATGCTCGATTTGAACGGAACCTATACAGAAGATGGAGATCATATAGGACAACGCGGAGCTGTCAGACTTGCTAAAGCATTGTGGTGGATGCTGGCACGTATTGCTGGCTGGGATGGCATATCAACTGTTGGGCCTTCTTTAAATAATGATGGTTTTTTTAATATTAGCCCAAATCCTTTTTCAGATAAAATAAATATTCAAACTAATTTAAATGACAATGAAAGCTATATTACCATTACAAATATAAATGGACAAGAAATGATAAATCAAAAACTTCCAGAAGGTTATACCTCTATTGATCTAGGAAAACTTAAAAGTGGTGTTTATTTTGTTAAATGGACAAACAATAAGAACATTACAGTAAAAAGAATCATTAAAAATTAAATCAAAACGTATGAAAAAATATTTATTGGTTTTTATAGGTGTGATTTTTTTATGTTCATGTTATCATAAATCAATACAGAATGGTGAAGCAGATGATGTCATCAAAGCTGATATTTATAATTTTAAAGATGGTAAATATCTTATAACCCAGGAAGTGCTTTTTCAGGTTACTTCAAAAAGAACAGGAGGAGGTTTTTCAACAACTTCTGGTTACAACGAATTAAGAATAACCACTTATGATTTAAATAGCGGGGTCAAAGTTGCCAGAAAAGGAACAGGAAAAGAAATAAAACACCCTATAAAGATGCTTGGCTTTACAGAAGGAAATATTTGGTTCTATTCTAAAGATGATGGGTTCCACTCCCGCGACCCCAAAACACTCGAAATAAAAATAAGCCATGATAAATTTCTGGCTATAAATCCATACTTCAAGGATAATTTCGCCAAATGTGAATGGTACCAAATCAATCAATTCTTTTCTTTTAGTATACTTTCAAATAAAATATTGATTTCCGACAACCAAGGTTACCGTTATCTTGTTGATCCCACTACTCTTAATGCAGAAAAACAGCCTGAAAACTTCAAGTTTCCTAATGAATTTCGTAATGAACCTTTTAATAATTATTCTAAATTTTATAAATTAAGCTTGGATTTTAAAGGGGATTTACGCAAACAAATATTTCTTGATTCTAAACCACTAACTTTTGAGCTTACATTCCTAGATGGTAAATTTATTATTGACAATAATTTACCAAGGTTATTTGTAAAAATTAATGAAAAATATCTCTCATGCAAGGAATCCTATGATAAATTAGAAAAGGAATTTAATGAATTTAAAGAAATAAATGGGACAGATGCATGGAAATTGGAAAATAACCTCCGTATGAAATTCAGAAATATAGAAGATTCCTTGAGAAACCTAAAATATAAAAAGGATGATATTGATCGGACATGGAATTCTATAGCAATTGATAACAACCTGCCTTCTGACCACACACTTCTAATGCCAGATAGTATTTCTTTTTTTGTTTTTCACAAATCTAATACTGCTAATGATGCCAACGCTATTATTTCAAAAGTTCAGATAAAAAATCAAAAAGAGATAAAAGAAGTATGGAAATTAGTTTTGACTGATCTTTTTTATGATTATAGTGCTGCTCGTGAAACCAATTCATTCAAAAAAGTGTTTTCTAAAGGAGATCCTCAATTTGATTATATGTTTATGGATATAATTGAAAACAAACTGGTGATCATATACATGTTGCATGCCTTGTGTGTTGATATAAACACAGGAAAACTATTATGGAAATTCAGAATATAGCTTAACCAATTTGTTTAAATCCATTCTGAAACTTTCTTATACTTTTGTATCTAATTTAATGATTTATTTTTAAATCACATCATGAATTGTTTGCGCAATATTTTTTTTACTGTTCTGATGTTTTTTGTTTCTTTCTTTTGTTTTTCTCAAAAAAATAAGGAAACAGATACAACAATCATAAACCAATTATTAGCAAAAGCTGCTTATTTTAAAAACATTAATCCCGACTCCTCGTTTTTTTTTACTCAAAAATCGATGGAATTATCTATCAAGCTAGCATCATCCAAGTATATTTCTTTATCTAGCCAAAGCCTGGGAAAATGTTATATATTTAAAGAAGATTTTGGAAAATCTACATTCTTTTTTCTTGAAGCTTTAAAAATTGAAGAAAAAAGACGCGATAATAAAAGAATTGCAGATTTATACCTTGATTTAGGCTCCATTTACCAGTTAATGGAAAAATTTAATAAATCAATGGAATATTATACAAATGCACTTTATATTTTCGAAAAAGACAAAGACACCATTAATATTGCAAAATCAATTGCTCAAATTGGGAGTCTTCATTCATCCAGAGAGTTTTGTGAAAACAGAACAAAAACACAAAAAAAAGAAGACTTTAAATTGGCACAAAGTTATTTCGAAAAAGCATTGCTTTTATACAAACTTGTCAATTACAAACCTGGCATCATGTCAGTATATCATAAGATTGGTGGGACATATAACAAACAAGCAAAGCCAGAAAAAGCAGTCTGGTATTTAACAAAATCTCTTTCATATTATAGAAAAATCAATAACTGGCATGGTATCATTCAGATATTGTATAATCTGGGTAGATCTTATTGTCAATTAAGACAATACGACAAATCGATCAATTGCTTTTTAGAAAGTATAAAAGAGAGTAAAGCGAGAAACTTTACTGAAGGAATTCAGTTTATTTATGAAGAATTAGCATACACATACGACAAGGCTGGTGAATATAAAAATGCCAGAGATTATTATGTCAACTATATGATCATTAGAGATTCCATATACAACAATGAAAAATCAAATCAAATATTTGAGCTGGAAACCAAATATCAAACAGAAAAAAAAGAAAAAGAAATTCTCACACTCACACTTATAGAGAAAAAGAAAAACTTATTCATTTCTATATTGGTATCGTTGATTGCCATCATTATTTTGTTTGCATATTATATTATACTTAAAATCAGAACGAAAAAAAAGATAGCCGAACAAAACATTGAAATTAAAGAACAAAAAATAAAGGACTTAAAACGAGAACATCAACTTTTATCTACACAATTGGTTCTTGAAGGTGAAGAAACTGAAAGAAAAAGAATAGCTCGTGATTTACATGACGGATTAGGTGGTTTGCTTTCTGGGGTTAAATTAACTTTTAGTAACATAAAAGGGAACATAGTTATTTCCAACAACAATGTAAAAGATTTCGATCATGCATTGGATATGCTTGATACTTCTATCAAAGAATTACGTAGAGTTGCTCATAATATGATGCCTGAAGGACTTGTAAAATTTGGTTTAAAAGATGCACTTGCTGATTTTTGTGAATCACTTAATTCTTCTTGTTCTATGAAAGTGAAATTTCAATTTTTTGGTGAATTTAAAAGAATGGAACAAAAGCTGGAAACAGGTGCATATAGAGTTGTTCAGGAATTAATAAACAATGCGGTGAAGCATTCTGAAGCCACTGAATTGCTTGTTCAAATGATGCAAGAAGCTAGTCGTTTATGTATAATCGTTCATGATAATGGCAAAGGTTTTGATTTAAAGACATCCCAAAAAGGAACAGGCATCGGATTGAACAGTGTAAAAACCAGAATTGACTCCTTAAATGGTCATATTGATATTTACTCCGAAAAAGGCAAAGGTAGTGAATTTACTATTGAATTTAACTTATAGAATCTGCTACTTTTTTAATAGATTTGACAATGCTTTATTAATATCTGGGTATTGAAATTCAAAACCGAGTGAAATTAGTTTTTCAGGTTTTACAAACTGTCCTTTAGTAAACAAGATTGCGGCTTCCCCATAAACAAATTTTAATATGAACTCAGGTATTGTAAACAAGGCTGGTCTTTTGAGGCTTTTTGAAACAGATTGTGTGAATTCGAGATTGCTTATTGGATTTGGAACACATAAATTTAAAACTCCATAATTGTCTGAATTTTCAATCACAAAAATAAATGCATTTAAAACATCATCCAAATGTATCCAAGAGAATCCCTGTTTTCCCGAAGCTATTTTGCCTCCCAGAGAAAATTTAAAGGACAATATCATTTTACCAAAACTCCCGCCCTTTTTCGCCAATATGATTCCAAAACGAAAAATCACCAAATTGCAATAATCTTGAGCAGATCTAGATTCGATTTCCCAATCTTTACAAACTTGTCCCAGAAAATCATGAGCAAAATCATCCGAAAAATCTGAATGCAGTCCTTCACTATTATAAATTCCAACCGCTGAAGCCGAAATAAACAATTTTGGCTTGATGCTTAATAATGAAATGGCTAAACAAAGTTTTTTTGTTGTTTCAATACGACTATTGTATATGAGTTTTTTATTTTTAACAGTCCATCTTCTTAGGATAGAGGCACCAGCTAAATTTATGATAATATCAGCATTCCTGATTTTTAAAATAATATTTTCTAAAGAGCCAATTAGGTCATATTTTGAAAGGGAATCTACCTTGTGTCCCTTCGCTAATAAAACTCTTTTCAGATTGCTGCCAAGAAACCCCCCAGCTCCTGCTATAATTATTTTCAATGTCATTTGATTTTTGTATAACAAAAATAAACAAATTTAAAGTTTTAACAATCATATACTTGTTGCATTAAATTCAAATCTAATAAAAAAATATTTAATTATTTAAAAAATATTTGCTTTTAAACTGGACTTTTGCTATTTGAGATGTTATCTTTGCACAAAATTCAATTTTTTAAAACTAAAACCTATATATGAAATTATCAGAGTTCAGATTTAGTTTACCACCAGAATTAATTGCAAGTTATCCTGCAAAAAACAGAGACGAATCACGCTTGATGGTTGTAAACAGAAAAGATGGAAAAATAGAACACAAAGTATTTAAAGATATCATAGATTATTTTGAAGACGGGGATGTAATGATTACAAATAATACAAAAGTATTCCCTGCTCGTTTATATGGAACCAAAGAAAAAACTGGAGCAAAAATTGAAGTTTTCCTATTACGTGAGCTTAATCGCGATGCAAGATTATGGGATGTATTGGTTGACCCAGCACGTAAAATCAGAATTGGAAATAAATTATATTTTGGTGATGATGATTCTCTAGTAGCTGAAGTAATTGATAACACAACATCTCGAGGAAGAACCTTAAGGTTTTTATTTGATGGGACTTATGATGATTTTAAAAAAACCATAGAATCTTTAGGACAAACACCTCTTCCAAAACTTATTAAACGTGCAACTGAGCCAGAAGATAAAGAAAGATATCAAACTATTTATGCAAAACACGAGGGTGCAGTTGTAGCTCCTACGGCTGGTTTGCATTTCAGCCGCGAATTAATTAAAAAACTGGAACTAGTTGGTACTACTTTTGCTGAAGTTACTTTACATGTTGGTCTTGGTACATTTAGAAGTGTTGATGTTGAGGATCTCACAAAACATAAAATGGATTCAGAACAAGTGATCATTGAAGAAAGAACTGCAGAAATAGTAAATAAAGCTAAAAATGACAGGAAAAAAGTTTGTGCTATTGGAACTACATCAATGCGGGCAATTGAATCGGCTGTTACAATATCTGGACATCTTAAACCATATAATGGCTGGACAAATAAATTTATTTTTCCTCCCTATGATTTTAGTGTTGCAAACGCAATGGTTACCAATTTTCATTTGCCACAAAGTACACTTATGATGATGGTTTCTGCATTTTCTGGTTTCGATCTACTTATGAAGGCATATAAAGAAGCTATTGCCGAAAAATACACTTTCTTTTCTTATGGTGATGCAATGCTAATCATTTAATTTTTCTCTTCAAAGGGGTTTATATACATTTGAAAAAGTACGTAATTATTGTTGCCGGAGGTTTCGGAACAAGAATGAACAGCCAAACACCTAAGCAATTTTTACCTATTGCCAAAAAACCTTTGCTGTTTCATTCCATTAATACTTTTTATAATTTTAGAAATGACTTATCAATTATTTTGGTTTTGCCTACTTCGCAAATTGAAAAATGGAAAAGTCTTTGCTATGAATATAATTATAATGTTCCACATATTATTGTTGAAGGAGGTAATACAAGATTTAATTCTGTAAAAAACGGATTAAAACTAATACACGAGCCTGCATTAATTGCAATTCATGATGGTGTTAGACCGTTAGTTAGTCATAAAACAATTTCCAATTCCTTTAATTGTGCTGAAAAAAATGGAACCGCAATTCCTGTTGTTAATATAAATGATTCTTTAAGAGAATTGTATGATAACAAAAGTAAATCTGTGAATAGAAATAATTATAGAATTGTTCAAACACCTCAATGTTTTAAATCTGAGATTTTACTTAATGCATACCAACAAGATTATGACGAATTATTTACCGATGATGCTTCTGTAGTTGAAAAAATGGGAGAAAAAATCTTTCTTGTTGAAGGGAATGTGGAAAATATTAAAATAACAACACCTTTTGATTTATTATTTGCAGAATATTTGATAAATAATTTGCCTTAGTAAAATTCAAGTTCTGTAAAGATAAAACTACTTTGTTTTTCTACCTTTCCATTCATACTTCCCAAAACTTCCATAGATGCCAATAAATACCACATAGATAGGATAAAAGAATCCTAAAAAAGGAATCCATATAAGCAATCTTCTTTTTTTAAAAAATCTGGTGATTTGAAACAATATAGGAAAATCTATCATAAGTTTTGCAATATAAAAAATGCAGAAATACCAAAATAATATCTCTTTATAAAAAGAAAGCAACATAACAAATAACAATGATATACAGAATAAAAAAACAGAAATTGCAGTATATTTTGCAAAAATATCATTATAAGACTTGCTTTTAGAAGTCCATCTCTTTCTTTGATTAATAAAATCGATTACTTTTTTTTGTGGTTCTGTAAAAACAATTGCTTCATAAGATTTTATATAATGAATAGCGTCTGGAAACAATTTATAAAATTGATGTAATAAAAACACATCGTCTCCTGAAGCAATATTTTCATTTCCTTCAAAACCTTTTACCTCATAAAACGCTTTTCTTTCATAAGCAAAATTTGCACCATTTGAAAGAATAGGGTGTTTAATCCCTATGGAGGCTGCGCTGATTGATTGTAAACTCAAAAATTCAAGGTGTTGCAAACTCCCAAAAAAAGAATTATCTTTTATAAAACAAACAGGTGCAACTATCATTTTGGGTTTAAATGTTTCAAAATAAGATACAATTGTTTTTAACCAATTTTTATTCATAATGCAATCTGCATCAGTTGTTATAATTAAGTCACCACTAGAAAAAGCAATTCCTTCTTTTATTGCACCCTTTTTTGAACAAATATTTGACTGTAGCTTATTTAATTCAATGATATTAAAATTAAAATTTGGATTTTTTTCTTTCAATTTTATCATTTTTTCTAATGATAAGTCATTGGAATGATCATCTATTAATATAATTTCAATTAAATGTAACGGAAAATCTTGTTTTATAATGTGTTCTAAACAGTTTTCAATATTGTTCTCTTCGTTCCTAAATGGGATAAGTATGCTTACTTTTGTAGTAAATTCATCTTTAGGAAAATTAAATACTTTTAACCTAAACCAACCTATGTTAAAATATAAAATGAGGACAGAATAATTTATCCCGCTTACCATTAATAAAACAAACAAAAAGTTTGTAAAATCATTCATTGATTTGTTTTTTAAATAGTTTCATTTTAAAAACATAAAAACTACCAATTAAAGCCGGTATTGCCAGATTCAATATCCACAAAACAAAGGTCGCAGCTACTACATTTATTGCAATATCATCAGAATAATATGATGTTTGTTTAAAATACAATTCAAAAAAGTAAATTGCTGCTGCGCCTTTTATACCTAATTCGGTAAGTGCAATCGTTGGAATAATGGTAGTTACCAAATATATCACCGAAATAATTGCTATTCCATTAAGAACGTCAATTTGAATATTAAAAATTAACAGTAACAAATAAAATTGAAATATAAATACTAAGTATCTCAGCAAACTAAGTAGAAGTACTTTTAATAATTCATCAAAAGTATAATTGGTAAGAACTTGAAAATAAGATTTTAATCTTTTTAGAAGTTTTATTTTTAAAATAAATGTGTTTAACAATGATATTTTAAAATAAAACAACAATACCAATACATTAAAAATAATTAATATTGTTAAATTCAACACATAATAAACATTTCCTGTAATAAACACATTTGTAAAAAGAATATTATTAAATAAAATAAATCCTATTGTTCCGGCAACAATTGTAACAATTGTTTGGGCTATACTTCCAACAATTGTGATAAGAACACCAATTTTTTTATCAGAATTTTCCAACATTAATGCTCTTCCAAAATAATCTCCAACCCTATTTGGCGTAAAAGAACTAAACGAAATTCCAACCAAAACAGCTTTAAATGAATTATATAAGCTTATTTTTTCTATTTTAAAAATAAGGTAACGCCATTTTATAATTTCTATTCCCCAATTTACAGGCATTAATAATAGAACTAAAACCAGAAACAAAGGGAAATAATCTCTTATGATTGCAATGGAAATAGTTTTTCCTATTTGATCGGTATCTTGATTGTAAAATATTTTGTAGTAAATATAACCCAACGACAACAAAAGCACACTTATTTTGAATGCCAAACTTAAAATTTTATTTACTTTTGTTTTATTCATTCATTAAGATATAGTTTTGACCGAAGAAAGAATAATATTGGGAATTGATCCCGGTACAAATATAATGGGTTATGGTGTAATAAGCACTAAACAAAACAAAATAGAGCTGGTTGTAATTGATGTACTTAAGCTCGGCAATCTTGATAACCAAGCATTAAAATTAAAAAAAATATTTGAAACAACCCTAAAATTAATAGATACTTTTCATCCAGATGAGTTATCAATTGAAGCTCCTTTTTTTGGTAAAAATGTTCAGTCCATGCTAAAGTTAGGCCGGGCGCAAGGAGTAGCAATCGCAGCAGCTTTATACAGAGAAATTCCTATCTTTGAATATTCACCAAAAAAAATAAAACAATCAATTACTGGCAATGGAAATGCATCAAAAGAACAAGTTGCAGAAATGCTTTATTCTCTTCTTAAAATAACTGAAAAAGCAAAATATTTAGATGCAACGGATGGGTTGGCTGCTGCTGTTTGTCACTTTTTTCAACACAAACATTCAGGTAGTGAAACTAAAAAATATACAAGCTGGGAATCATTTTTAAAAAACAACCCAGATAGAATTTCATAATTTTAATTATTATTGCTTTAATTGTTTGCATACTTCTTTTTTTTACCTTTGTAAACAAAATAGATACTTATTTGTTAATTGCTTAAATCATAAATGATGTCAAATCAGTTTTCTATTACTTTTTTTTTTAATTATCATTAAAAAGCTTTTTTGCAGTTGATTTTTATGGAAATATGTTAATTGGAGCATCTATGCATTAAAAGAGTTTTTGATTAAAATAAATTCAACATTAAAAATAATAAAAAATGAAATACGTTTCTTGGGTAGTAATTGCATTATGGTTTTTTTTGGGATTATATATTCTAATCGATCCCTCATTTAAATATTTGCCAGATTCTGCGAGAGTTATTTTTGGGATTTTTTGTATGCTTTTTGGGTTTTATCGTTTAGCACGTTTATATGCAAAAAACAGAAACTCTCAAGAATAAATTTTTTTTATCAAATTGGCTTATTTCTTGTATTGATTATTATTGAAATACAAAAAAATATATATTTTTGTTCTTTTAAAATGTTTTTTCAATTTTATCTTTAATTTTAAAACATAATTATGAAAAATTTTCGGAAAATATTGTTTTTTATACTTATCCCTTCAGTCATTATTAGTGGTTGCGGACAAAGCAGCAATCAGATAACTGAAACTCCTACTACAGGAAATATTAAAATTTGTGTAGATGAGTCTTATCAATTGCTTTTAGATACACAGATTTATACATTTCAGTCTCTATACAATTTTGCTAAAATAAATCCTGCATATAAACCAGAAGTAAATGTTTTTAAAGACTTTATGAACGATTCTGTCAGGACAATTGTTGCTACCAGAAAGCTCACTCAAAACGAGGAAGATGTATTAAAAAGCAAATCTATTATTCCAATTACTACAAAAATTGCTTACGATGCCCTTGCTTTTATTATAAACAACAACAATCACGATAGTTTGCTTAAATACAACCAGATTAATGATATTTTTACAGGCTCTCTAAATCAATGGAAACAAATTAATCCAAAATCTAACTTACAAGATTTGATTGTTGTTTTTGACAATAACAATTCTGGTAATGTTCGTTATATAAAAGAAAAATTTAAAATTAAAGAAAACTTTCCTTCTAATTGTTTTGCAGTAAAAAGCAACCAGGAAGTTATCAATTATGTTGAAAAGAATGAAAATGCAATAGGTATCATAAGTGTAAATTGGATAAGCGATACTGATGATTCAATATCCATAAACTTTATGAAAAGAACCAAAGTAGTTTCCATTGAAAATCCTTCAAATGGTGTTTTTTCCAAGCCATATCAGGGATATATTGCTGAGGGTTCTTATCCTCTTATTCGCGATGTTTATATGATTTGTCGTGAAACTTTTGCCGGACTTGGCTCTGGTTTTGTTCAATTTGTTGCCGGAGATCAGGGGCAACGAATTATTTTAAAATCAGGTTTAGTGCCTGCTACAATGCCAGTTAGACTTGTTGAAGTAACCAAATAAATAATCTTTTTTTTTAAATCTCTAATTTTTAAACAATATGTCAAAACAAATTAAAAAACTACTAGGTGCACTCATTGGTATAGCTTTATTTTTTACAGCTTACCAAGCTAAATCTCAGGATTTAACCACTGCAAGGAATCTTACAGCCGGAGAGCAATTCGAAGCTGCTGCAAAAGTTTTTAAAATGCTAATTGAAAAAGAACCAAAAAATGGTACTTATTACTATTATTTTGGTGATAATTTTTTGAAAACATATTTTGCAGACACACTCTCAAACTCTATTAAAGAGGTAACAGACGCCGCTATGGTTTATTACACAAAAGGATTGGAAGTTGACCCCAATAATCCTATTAACAATGTTGGAAAAGGAAAGGTTGCTTTATATAATGGTGATGTAAATACAGCCAAAACTGAATTTGATATTGCTCAAAGCAAATTTCCTAGCAAAACAAATAAAGCGTCGAAATTAAGTAAAGGAGATCAGGCTATTACTTTGATGTGTATTGCCGAAGCATATATTAATGCACCAAAGAAAAAAAACATCAACCTTGCTATTACTTTTCTTGATAGAGCAATTGTTTTAAATGATAAAAACCCTGAAATATATTTGGTTAAAGGTGATGCCTATATGGAAAATAACGATGGAACCAATGCTATTTCTAATTACAAAAAAGCCGAAGAACTTGATCCAAAATCTCCTAAGGCAAAATTAAGAATTGGACAATTGCGTTTTAGAACCAAAAGCTATCAGGATGCGCAAACCTATTATAAAGATGCTCTGTTGATAGATTCTACTTATGCTCCTGCTTATCTTGAATTAGGGGTAACATTTGCTAAAGCAGGCCAAAATGAGGTTGCGAAAAAATACTATAAAAAATACCTTGAGTTATCAAATAATGTTAGTGCAAAAGTAAAATATATCATTGTTTTATTTGAACTTAAAGATTATACCGAAGCAATTAATCAGTGTAATGAAGTAATAGCTTTAGACCCTTCAAGAAATGACCTAAATCGTGTTTTGGCCTTCTGTTATTATGAAGACAAGAAATATGATAAAGCTTTAACTTACATAAACACTTTTTTCAGCAAGACAAAACCTGAAAAAACCATTAATATGGATTATGTTTACTATGCCAGAATTTTAGCAAAAAACAAAATGGATTCATTGGCTGTTATTCAATACAAAGTTGCCTTTGAAAGAGATTCTACAAATACAGATATGTTATCGGAAATGGCTACATCTCTTGCTAAAATGAAAAAATACAATGAAGCTGCTGATGTACTTATTAAAAAAATTGACATTTTGAAAAACAAACCAGAAGCAAATGATTACTATAACTTAGGTAAAAACTATTATAACTATTCTCAGGTAATAAAATCAGATACTGCTTTGTTTTATAAAACTGCTATTAAAGCTGATACTGCTTTTAGTTCTACATTATCAATACAACCAGGTCATATTAATGCTTTGCTTTTAAAAGCCACTACTAAAAATATGATTGATGAATACCTAAATCCTAAATTAATTGTTGGTTTGGCAAAACCTTATTTTGAATTATATATTCAGAAAACACAACAAGATACAGTTAAATTTGTAAAAGAAAGAATACAGGCTTTTAATTATTTAGGCTATTATTACCTGCTATATAAAGAGTATTGCAATTCCTTGGATTATTGGCAAAGAATGGTTGCTGTTGATCCCAAAAACCAAAATGCCCTTGAAGCCATAAAAGACCTTAAAGGTAAATGTAACAAGTAAAATTCCTTTCTTTCATTATTGTAAAAAGCAACAACAACTTCCCCAAAAGTTGTTGTTGTTATTTAAACCCCATAATATGCAATTAGTCTTTGCCACAAACAACCTTCATAAATTAAGCGAAATTACTGCTATTATTGACAATAAGTTTTCAATTCTTGGCTTAAAAGATATAAAATGTTTCGAAGAAATTTCCGAAACTAAGGAAACACTAATAGGAAATGCTCTTGAAAAAGCTGAGTTTGTTTACAATAAATATGGTTATAATTGCTTTGCCGACGATACCGGTTTAGAAATTGCATCTCTTGATGGACGACCTGGTGTTTACTCAGCAAGATATGCCGGAGAAAATGTAAACTTTGAAAATAATATGAACAAAGTACTTGCCGAAATGCAAACAATTGAAAAACGTGAAGCCTGCTTTAAGACTGTCATTGCGCTTATCATCAATGGCGACAAATATTTTTTTGAAGGTGAAGTTAATGGTGTTATTTTAAGAGAAAAAAGAGGAATAAAAGGCTTTGGCTATGATCCAATTTTTATGCCAGTTGGCTATAATCTATCTTTTGCCGAACTTAGTGCTGAAGAAAAAAACAAAATCAGTCACCGTGGCATTGCTACTAAAAAGCTTATAGCATTTCTTCAAAAACTAAAATAAGAAAAAGTCAGGTTTAATTAGGCTACTGAATAACTCCATTATAGTAGAATATAAAGGGAAAAATGCAGATAT
>DYDE01000057.1 GCA_020718065.1 Marinifilum sp.
GTTTCTAAAAACTTCGCCCACAAACTCAAGCAATTGATATAAAGCGTATTCGGAATTTGTTTTTCACCCCTAAAAAGTCGTTTCGCCCCTAAAAGCAGTTTTTAAACCTAAACTGTCTTTTTAAAACCTTATATTTTTATTCGATTTTGGTTTTAGTAATTTTGTAATTATTAAAATAAATAAAATAATTAATTATGAACGCATTAAAAATTGGAGATATAGTAGCAAGTTTGCCTATTATACAAGGAGGTATGGGAGTTGCAATTTCACTGGCTGGTTTGGCATCAGCAGTTGCAAACAAAGGAGGAATAGGTATTATTTCCGCTGCAGGAATCGGAATGCGTGAACCAGATTATAAGAAAAACTTCCGTGAAGCCAACAACAGAGGTTTAAGAAAAGAAATTCAAAAAGCCAGAAGCCTGACTGATGGAATTATTGGAGTTAATATAATGATGGCTTTAACAGATCATGAAGATCTTATAAAAGTTGCAATTGAAGAAAAAGTAGATTTGATTATTTTAGGTGCTGGTTTGCCTTTACGAATACCTTCTTTTATTATTGAAGCTGGACTGGATAATCACAAAACAAAATTAGTTATAAAAGTTTCTTCTGCAAAAGCAGCAAAATTAATATTTCAACATTGGGCAAATAAACACAACTATATCCCAGATGCTGTTGTTGTGGAAGGACCACTTGCAGGAGGACATCTAGGTTTTAAGAAAGAAGAAGTATTAAACCCAACAAAATCATTATATACATTAATTGAAGAAACAGTAAAAGAAGTAAAACTTTTTGAAACTCAATTTAAAAAAGAAATTCCTGTTATTGCTGCTGGTGGAATATTCACTGGTAAAGATATGTATGATATTTTTAAAGCTGGAGCCAAAGGAGTTAAAATTGGAACACGTTTAGTACCAACATACGAATGCGATGCATCGCTTGCTTTTAAAGAAACTTATATTAATTCAAAAGAGGGGGATATTGCAATTATTGATAGTCCTGTTGGATTGCCAGGTAGGGTAATTAAAAACGAATATGTTAATCAGATATTAAGTGGCAATACAAAACCAGTAAATTGTCCTTGGAAATGTTTGAGTTCCTGCAACTATAAAGAAGTCCCATATTGTATTGCACTTGCATTATACAATGCTGCTATTGGAAATATGGAAGAAGGTTTTGCTTTTTCAGGAGCAAAAGCATATAGAACAGATAAAATAAGACATGTCTCTGAAGTTATTGACAGTCTTTTGAGTGAATACGATGAAGCATTATTGAAAGAACTAGAAGAGAATTCAACAATAGATAATTCTCAGGTATTATTTCGTAAATCAGCTTAATTAACAGGTAATATAACACAATTTTTTTGGTTTATACTATTTATGAGTTAACAAGTAAATTTGTTAACTCATATTTTTTTACAACCAATAAAAACCCCAACAGTCATATAAATATTATAATTATCTTTAAAATTCTTTTTTTAATATTAATTATAAAATCTAAATTTACCTCCTGATTTTAATATGAAAACGAAATGGAACAAAAAATCGAAATCATCAATAACTGGAATCTAAAAAAGGTATTCTATGAACTTGAAGCCGGTAATATAAAGATTCCACGTTTTCAGAGAGGATATGTATGGGAGCGCTCCAAAGCAGTTAAATTGCTCAATAGTATAAATTCTCAATTTCCAATTGGATCAATATTTTTATGGATTGCTCCAAAAGAATTCCGTGATTTCATAAAAGAATCAGAAGATTTTAATATACCAGCAAATCCTAATGCCGATGTTTTTCAATTTATTTTAGACGGACAGCAGAGAATATCATCCCTTTATGCTACATTGCGAGGTAAATTAATTGACTTTGTTGATTATAAAACGATTCATTATCATCTTGAAAAGAAAAAATTTATTATTCCCCGTTCTAATAAAGATAAAAATATAGTTCCTGCCTGGAAATTACTTGATGAAAAAGAGTTTATTGAAGTATATTCTTCTTTATCTTTTGAAGATAAAGAACATAATACAAATTATGCAGCTTCCTGGCGCCAATGTCAGGATAATTTTAATTCATATCCAATAAGCATTGTTCGAACATTTAATAACAATGTAGATGAAGTCGTAGAGATTTTTGAACTAATCAATCAGGGTGGCAGGCGTTTGTCTTTGTACGACCTTGTTCATGCGAGTGTATGGAGCAAACAATTTGATTTAACGCTTAGAATTACTGATTTCTGTTTAGAAAACAACTTAATGAAGCTGGGAGGTTTAAATAATAAAGTATTTGTTCAGGCGTTGGCTCTTAATGCATTTGACGATTGTAAAAACATTGATCAGTTGAAACTTTCTGCCGAAATTTGTATTAGAATATGGGATAAAACAACAAAATCAATACTATCCGCAATAGAGTTTCTTAAAGAAATTGGAATTCATGCAAATATTACAACTTATTATTCTCAAATCACTATTTTGCAGTATTATTTCTTTAAATCAGGTTTTGATAAAGCAATCGAAAAACATAAAAAGCCATTAGAAGACTGGTTTTGGAAAACAAAGCATTCAAAACGATATTCATCTTCCAGTTCCAGGAAAATAAAAGAAGATGCAATGTGGGTAATTAAATTATCAAAAAAATAATTAACTTATATGTTACTAATTTATACTCCCAATATAACTTCCAGAATAAAATACACTTTTAAGCTTATTTTTGATAATATACTTAAGACAGAATATAACATTACAAGTAATATTGATGAATACCGAAATCATAATGCCTGCAAAATTAATTATTCCCGAACAGTAATTGATTTAAATGAAATACATATATCACCAGTTAATTTGCTTTTTGAATCAAATATCAAACAACAACAAATTCGGGTTACAGAATGGGAGAATACAAAAATTTTTTTTCAAACAGAAAATGCCAATTCATCACTTCCTTTCGATCTTTTTGCTGCAAGTTTTTATTTGGTTTCTCGTTACGAGGAGTATTTACCTCATATACGCGACAAACATAATCGTTTTAAACCACAGGAAAGTATTGCATATCAGCATGGATTCCTTCAGAAACCATTAGTAAATGTTTGGATACAAATTCTTGCAGATATTATTACAGATAAATACCCTGATCTGAAAATATCAGAAAAAAAATATCAATTTATATTAACATTTGATATTGATATAGCTTATGCTCACAAATATAAAGGTGCTCTCCGTACTTTTATTTCTTATTTAAAGTTGCTTAAGAATTTAGAGTTTAAAGAAATGGTTTGTAGAACTAAAACAATTTTGGGCTTAATAAAAGATCTATATGATAATTTTGATTATATGATCGGGATTCAGCAAGCATATAATATTCCTACAGTATATTTTTTTCTGTTAGGAGATTTTGGTACTTATGATAAAAACCTTTCTCATCTGAATCTAAAATTTCAATCACTTATTAAGCATATTTCTGATTATGCAGAAATTGGAATACATTCATCATATCTCTCTAATACTAAACCAGAATTTATACTTAAAGAAGTTGATCGTCTGAAATGTATTATAAACAAGGAAATAAAGAAGAATCGCCAACATTTTCTGATGTTAAATTTACCATCAACCTATCGAAATCTTTCTGAGGCAGAAATTACTGATGATTATACTATGGGTTATGCTTCTGAACCTGGATTCAGGGCAAGTATTTGCTCACCTTTTGTCTTTTATAATTTAAATATGGAGTATGAGACAAATATTACAGTACATCCTTTTGCATACATGGAAGGCACTTTTGCAGAATACCAGAAACTTAAACCCTTTGAAGCTCAGGAAATAATTAATAAATTGATTGATGATGTAAAAAAAGTTAAAGGTGATTTTATTTCTTTATGGCATAATCATTCATTAAGTAATGAAGGAGAATGGAAAGGATGGAAAAAGGTATTTGAAGAAACAGTTACTTATGGGACTTAAATACTAATAAACAAATTATTATTAATGAAAATCAGGTATCTCCAACACAAAGAAATAGATAAAATAAAATGGGATAAATGTATTGCAAAGGCATTTAATGGAATTATATATGCTTACTCTTGGTATCTTGATATCGTTTCCGAAAACTGGGATGCATTGGTTGTAGATGACTATAATACAGTTTTTCCTCTCACACAGAAAAAGAAATATAATGTTAATTATTTATTTCCACCTTTTTTTACTCAACAATTAGGTGTTTTTTCTTATAATGTTTTACCAGAAGAGAAAATTGAAAGATTTATAAATGCTATACCACCTAAATTTAGGTTTATTGAAATAAATTTGAATAAATACAATACATTAAGAGATTCAAATTATACTTTAATACCCAATAAAACACATGAAATAGATTTAATAAGCTCTTATCAACAATTATATGAAAGCTTTTCTACGAATACGAAACGAAATATTAAAAAAGCATTAAAACAAAACTTGAAAATTGAAAAAAATACTTCTCCTATTGATATTATTAAATTATTTAAGGAAAACAGAGGGAAAGATTTAAATACATTAGCAGAAAGTGATTATAACATACTGATTAAGTTGATAAATGAACTTGTAAAAAAAAACAAAGCTGAAATATGGTCAGCATACAATAATAAAAACGAGTTATGTGCTGGAGTTTTCTTTGCAAATAGTAATAACAAATCCATATTTCTTTTTTCAGGAAGAAATGAAGAAGCAAAAGAAAATGGTGCAATGCCATTTTTAATTAATCAATATATTAATAATAATGCTCAAAAAAATCTTACACTTGATTTTGCTGGTTCAAACGATTCTAATCTGGCAAGGTTTTATAAAAGCTTTGGTTCAAAAGAGTGTATATATTATCAATTGAAAATTAACAATCTGCCATGGTTTTATAAATTAATAAAAAAATAATATTTAAAATTCAAAGATTTGATAATCTGTTAAAAAATAATTAACTTGGCAAACAAAATCAGAATCAACAAATAACCCCAAATTAATAAGCAATGATAACAATATTAGGAAACGAAAACTCAATGCTCAATCAGTTTATTGCAGAGTTGAGAGATGTTGAAATTCAAAAGGACAGTATGCGGTTTAGAAGAAACTTAAACCGTATTGGTGAAATCTTTGCGTATGAAATAAGTAAAAAATTGGAGTGGGATAAAAAAGAAATCACTACTCAGCTTGGTGAAGCCATAGTTCCTGTGCTTAAAGAGTATCCTGTATTGGCAACAATTCTTAGAGCAGGTTTACCTTTACACCAAGGAATGTTAAATTATTTTGACAGATCTGAAAATGCTTTTGTTTCTGCTTATCGCAAACACCACAAAGATGGATCTTTTGATATCAAAATTGAATATAGTTCAGGGCCTTCACTAGAAAAGCGAGTACTTGTACTTTCTGATCCTATGCTTGCAACTGGTTACTCAATGCATTTAACATATAAAGAGCTTACAAAAAATGGTAAGCCATCGCATACACATATTGTAGCAGTTATTGCCAGTTCTCAAGGAGTTGAATATATAAAAAAGTATTTCTCAAGTGCAAATATTTCTCTATGGATTGGTGCTGTTGACGATGAACTTACTGCTCAGGCGTATATTGTTCCTGGTTTAGGTGATGCTGGTGATTTAGCATATGGAAACAAGATATAACATTTCTTAAATAAAAAAAACTACTGTTTTGTTTTAAAACAGTAGTTTTTTTATAGCTATAAGGTATTCGTTATTATTTATGATTTGTTTTCGTCAATTTGAACTGAATTCATAGCAACAGCAGATTTTTCAATTTTCAAACGGTTTTGTCCTTCAACTTCTATTGTAAAAGTAGTTTCGTTTACTTCAACAATTTTACCATGAATACCACCGATAGTAACAATTCTATCTCCTTTTTTAATGTTTTCTCTAAATTTTCTTATGTCTTTATTTTTTTTCATCTGTGGACGAATCATAAAAAAATAAAAAACAACAATGATTAGAAGTAAAGGTAACAAGGTCATAAGACCATTTCCTTTTCCGCCTTCAGGCGAAGCCATAAGTATTATACTTAATAAAATGTTCATATTTGTTTGATTTTAATTAATTTTAAATTGAGTTTATTATTTAGGGTTCTAATATTTCTACTTTTATTTTTAATACTACCGCATTTGGTTGTGTATTAGCAAGAACAGTAATCGTTTTGTTTTGAATTCCTTTTTTTCCTTCGCTATTAAACAACACATCTATTACTCCTGATTGACCTGGTGTAATAGGATTTTTAGGAAAGCTTGGTACAGTACAACCGCAACTGCCAGAAGCACTCGTAATAACCATATCTGATTTTCCAACATTTTTAAATTTAAAGGAATAAGTAACTTTTTCACCTTGAATTATTTTTCCAAAATCATGACTTGTGGTTTCAAATTGGAATTTTGGAAGAGCAGAAGTGTCGGAGTTGCCATCAGCAGTAATTGGATTATTTACAATATCAGTAGAAATTCTGTTATTGTTATTACAAGATGAAATTATTCCAATAATTATAAAAGTAAACAAAACAAAGAAAATATTATTACTTCTCATAATTCAAAAAATTTAAAGATTGGCAAAATTAACTAAAATATTTTACAAAATTTATTCTTCAATCAATCCTCTGCCGATTTTTTTGATTAATCCTTGGTGTTTCAATTCTGTAAGCATTTTATCTAGAATTCCATTAATAAATAGTTTGCTTTTGGCTGAACTGTATATTTTTGATAATTCAATATATTCGTTTAGAGTAACTTTAACCGGTATTGTGGGAAATTCTATTATCTCACATAAAGCCATTTTCATTAATAAAATATCTATCATTGCTATTCGTTCAACTTCCCAATTTTTAGCTTTATCTGATACCAGTGTTTCAAACTTTTTATTATTTATAATTGTTTTTCTGTATAAGTCTATCATGAACTTACGATCTTCACTAAACAGGTCTTCTCCAACAGGTGCGTCATCAAATAAAGGTGAAAGAGCGGTATATTCATCAGCGTTTTCTTTAAATAATTTGAAAGTTTTTAATATCATAAGATGAGCTATCTCAATATCTTCAATCCAATATATGCTTTTCTCTTCGTAGAAATGCAATAAATCAGGAAAATCACCAATATAATTCTTATATAATCTCAGAATTATTTCTTTGTCGTTTGCATATGTTTTCTTTTCAGAATCCATATATGCTTTATACTCATCAGAAGTTTTAATCGTATTATATATTTTCTTAACAAGTTCGGGTTCGTTCGACCATGATATATATCGATTCTGGCATTCTTTCAGGAATGATTTATTTTCTGCAATTTGTTTTATAAAACGATTGTCAATAAATTTTGTATTGGGATCTTCTTCTTCTTTACTTGGAAGATATTTAAGTTTAGCATCCTCTGTAGTTCTTTCGGCTAAAGAAGTTATTTCAACCAGTAGTGAAAGCTGGTATAAATATAAATCATAAATTTTGTTTGTGTTTTTAAGAAGTTCTTTTTCTCCGTTGTTAATGTTGTCGTTTTCAGTTTGAAAGAAAGCATATAATGATTGCATTGCTTTTATTCGTAGAAATCTTCTATTCAGCATAAATGTTTCAGAACTATTAAAAGGTTTTATTTTATGGAGTGCAAAAGTAGGATAAAATATCAAAACAAAAATAAATATATTAAAATTTCTATATTTGGTTTTTTATTCAAACGAATATTTTGTAGTTTTAAAAAAAAGTCGCATCTTTGCACCCCGAAATTTATAAATTTAAAATTAATTAAAAAATGCCTACAAGAATAAGATTACAAAGAAGAGGTAAAAAAGGTAGTCCTTTTTTCCACATTGTAATTGCGGATGGTCGTGCACCACGTGATGGTAAATTTATTGAGACTATTGGTACTTACAACCCATTAACAACTCCTGCATCTATTGAGTTAGATAGCGAAAAAGCATTGGAATGGTTAAAAAATGGAGCTTCTCCATCAGAAACTGTACATGCTATATTTAAGTATAAAGGTATCGTTTATAAATATCATTTACTTAAAGGTGTGAAAAAAGGTGCTTTAACTCAGGAACAAGCTGAAGCAAAATTTCAAAGCTGGTTACTAGAAAAAGAAACAAAAATTAAAAGCAAAATAAATCAGAAATCTCAGGAAGAAAAACAAATTGAGAAAAAACTGATTGAAGCTGAAGAAAAAGCTAATCAAAAGAAAGCAGATGCTGTTGCTGCAAAAAGAGCAAAGGAAGCAGCAAAATTAGCTGCTAAAGATGCACCAATAGAAGAAACTGTTGTTGAAAACACAACAGATGAAGTAACAACAGAACCAACTTCAACAGAACAAGCATAGTTGTTTGTTTTAAGGGATATGTTAAAAGACGAATGTTTTGAACTTGGACACATCTCGAAAACTTCTGGTTATAAAGGAGCTGTTGTATTTGTTCTTGATGTAGATGCTCCTGAAAAATATAAAAAATTGGAATCGGTTTTTGTTGAAATAAACGAAAAACTGATTCCTTTTTTTATTAAAAGTTTTTCTTTGCCAAAAAATAGTAAATTCGCTTTAGTTCAATTAGAAAATATTGACGATACAGAGAAAGCTCAATCGTTATTACATCACAAATTATATCTTCCGCTTAATTTATTGCCTCCATTAAGGGATAATCAATTCTATTATCACGAAATAGTCGGCTTTGAGGTTGATGATGAAGTGCATGGCAAAATTGGTAAAATTACAGGTATTATTGATATGCCGCATTATGCTATTTTACAAGTGAATGCAAATGGTAAAGAAGTGTTGATACCTGCCATAAATGAAATAATTAAGACCATCAACAGAGAAAATTCAGTTTTATCAATAAAAGCTCCTGAAGGCTTAATAGAACTATATACCCAATAATTATTTTTTATTCTTACTGTTTTCTTATTTGTAAATAGTATAAAAATTAATAGTTTTGCGTTTGATTTTCAATCTAAAAATTAAAAATATACTTATATGAAAATTTCTGTTGTTGGAACTGGCTATGTAGGTTTAGTTACGGGTGCTTGTTTTGCTGAAGTTGGCATTGATGTTACTTGTGTGGACATTGATAAGCAAAAAATTGATAATTTAAACAAAGGAATCATTCCTATTTTTGAACCTGGATTAGAAGAAATTGTAGAACGTAATATTAAAAAAGGACGTTTGCATTTTACAACAGATCTGGCTTCTTCATTACCTGAATGTGAAGTTTTGTTTATTGCTGTTGGAACTCCTCCTGATGAAGATGGTAGTGCCGATTTGCAATATGTATTGTCAGTTGCAAGCGAAACGGGGAAAAACATGAATGATTACTTATTGGTTGTTACCAAAAGTACTGTTCCTGTTGGCACTGCAAGTAAAGTTAAAAATGCCTTAAACGAAGCATTAAAAAAGCGGAATGTTAATATATTTTTTGATGTTGCTTCTAACCCTGAATTTTTAAAAGAAGGTGCTGCAGTTGATGATTTTCTTAAACCAGATCGTATTGTTGTTGGTTTAGAATCTGAGAGAGCTGAAGAATTAATGAAAAGACTTTACAAACCTTTTACATTAAATGGACATCCTGTAATTTTTATGGATATTCCATCAGCAGAAATGACAAAATATGCTGCTAATTCTATGCTTGCTACCAAAATTAGTTTTATGAACGATATTGCTAATTTATGTGAAATAATGGGTGCAAATGTAAATATGGTTCGTAAAGGAATAGGTAGCGATGCACGTATTGGAAACAGATTTATATACCCAGGAATTGGATATGGAGGTTCTTGTTTTCCTAAAGATGTGAAAGCTTTAATAAAAACTGCTGATGAAAACAAATATAGTATGAGAGTTTTAAAAGCTGTTGAAGAAGTAAACGATGATCAGAAATCAGTGTTATTCAATAAATTATATAAACATTTTTCAGGTAATCTTAATGGGAAAGTAATTGCTTTGTGGGGACTTTCATTTAAACCATTGACCGATGATATGCGAGAAGCACCAGCTTTGGTGATAATAGAAAAATTATTAAAAGCAGGATGTAAAGTAGTAGCTTATGATCCTGTTGCTATGCATGAAGCTGAAAGAAAGCTTGGTAAAACAATAACATACGCATCAGAACAATACGAAACCCTTAAAAATGCTGATGCACTTCTTATTGCCACGGAATGGCCTGAATTCCGTTTTCCTGACCTTCATAAAATTAAATCTTTATTAAAACAACCTATTGTTTTTGATGGAAGAAACATTTATGATCGTAAAGAAATGATGGAAAATGGATTTACTTATTATTGTATTGGAATAAAAAGCTAATCGAGCTTTCTTAAATTTTTCATTATGAGTATTACCGGTATTTATAAGCATAATATATTAAAATATGACAAATTACCTGGTAAAAATGAAGTAGAGTTGTTTGAAGAAATTCTGAAAACAAAGGAACTATTAATTGAACGTATTGTTTCAAATGGTTGGAATAGAGATGAAGATAAATGGTACGATCAGGAAAATGAAGAATGGGTGCTATTATTAAAAGGAAATGCTTCAATAGAGTTTGAGAATAATCTAATTATAGAGCTTTATGAAGGTGATTATATATTAATTCCTTCTCATTGCAAACATAAAGTAGTAAGAACCAGCTCAGAACCTCCATGTATTTGGCTTGCTATTCATTTAAAAGAAGTAAACTAAATATGCTTACTAACAGACAATTATTTCAGCAGTTTCTTGCACAAACAAGCAGTTCACCATTGGCTTTAGAAATTGTTAAAGCTGAAGGTATTTATTTATTTGATAATGATGGTAAAGAATATATTGATTTAATTTCTGGTATTTCTGTAAGTAATATTGGGCACAGACATCCAAAAGTAATTAAGGCAATAACTGAACAACTGGATAAATATATGCACCTAATGGTCTATGGTGAATATATTCAATCTCCACAGGTGCTTTTAGCAAAAAAGTTAGTTGAAAATCTTCCTGAACCATTAAATAATGTTTATATAGTGAACTCTGGCAGCGAAGCCATTGAAGGAGCAATGAAACTGGCTAAACGTTATACACATAGGACAGAAATTATTGCTTTTAAAAATGCATATCATGGAAGTACACATGGAGCGTTGAGTGTAATGGGCAATGAAGAATTTAAAATTTCGTTTCGTCCATTATTACCAAATGTTACTTTCATTGAGTATAACAATATTTCTGATTTAATTGGAATTACAAATAAAACAGCCTGTGTTGTTGTAGAAACAATTCAGGGGGAAGCTGGTGTGGTTGTTCCTAAAAAAGAGTTTTTAGTTGCATTACGAAATAAATGTACGGAAACAGGAACTTTACTTATTCTTGATGAAATTCAAACAGGTTTTGGGAGAACTGGAAGTTTGTTTGCTTTTGAACAATATGATATTATACCAGATATAATTACAATTGCAAAGGGGATGGGAGGCGGGATGCCTATAGGAGCATTTGTTGCATCAAAAGAAATTATGAAGAGCCTGACCGACAATCCTGTTCTTGGTCATATTACTACTTTTGGAGGACATCCTGTATGTTGTGCTGCTGCACTTGCAACAGTTGAAGTTATTCTTGAAGAAAACCTTGCAACAGAAGCTTTAAATAAAGAAAAACATTTTCGAGCAAATTTACAACATCCTAAAATTAGAAATATCAGAGGTAAAGGTCTTTTATTGGCTATTGAATGGGATGAGTCAATTAATAACAAAGAACTCATAAACCGTTGTATTGAAAAAGGGATTATTACAGATTGGTTTCTTTTTGCTGATAAATTAATGCGTATAGCTCCACCGCTTACAATTTCACCTGCTGAAATTGAAAAAGCATGTAAAACAATTTTAGATTGTATTAATTAATAATATATTTGTAAACCTAAACTATAACTAATAACCTATGTTTCGTAATATCAACTTTTTTATATTACTGTTTTTTGTAATTGTTTCTTTTGATATTTCAGCCCAAAACCAGCAGAAGATTGATAGTTTACTGAATATATTAAAGCCCTCTAGTAAAGATACAAATACGGTTAAGATATATGCAGATTTATGCAAGGAATTTTGTAGTAGTGATGCGGAAAAGGCAATGAATTATGCAAATCTAGGTATTAAACTAGCAGAGAGTATTAAAGATAAAAAGGGACTTGCCCTTTGTTATAATAATATAGGAACAGTTTGTTTTTATCAAAACAAGCTGTATGAAGCGATAAATTATTATAATAAAGCTGTAAGTATTAGGGTTGAAATTTCTGATTTATTGGGCGTTGCAATAAGTTTAATGAATATAGGAACTGTTGAGTTTGAATTAAATAATTATGCTCTTTCAAATGAATATACTGAGAAGTCACTAGCTATTTCGGAAAAAATTGGAGATAAACTTGGTGTATGCAGTTGTTTAATGAATATTGGAAATAATTATTTATGGCAAAGTGATTTAATTAAATCCTTGGAATATTTTGATAAAGCTCTGCAGATAGCTCTTGAGCTTGGTTCTAAAAGCGTTATTGCAAATTGTTATATTAGCATAGGTTTGGTATATAATAGCCAAGGTGATTATGCTCCAGCTATAGAAAACTTTCAAAAAGCGCTCAAAATCAAAGAAGAAGAAAATGATCAGTATGGTATTTATAAATGCCTGATGAATATTGGAAATGTACATGTAAGTCAGGGAAATAGTGAACTAGGATTAGAATATTACAAAAAATCAATTAAAATAGCAGAAAGTCTCATGGATGAATCGGGTATTTCTAATTGTTTCGTCAATATTGGCAATATTTTAGATACAGAAGGTAAATATTTGTTAGCAATAGAATATTATCAAAAAGCGTTAAAAATTAATGAAAAGCTGGATGATAAATATTTAGTAGCAACTTGTCTTGTTAATTTGGGAAATTCTTATTTAAATATAGGCAATAATAAATTAGCTCTTGAGTATTTATTTAAAGCTATAGAAATTAAACAGGAGCTTAATGAAAAAGAAGGACTTTCGCTTATTTATGCAAGTATTGCATCCTTAAAATATAAAGAAAATAAATATAATGAAGCTATTGTTTATGCACAAAAAGCTTATAATCTGGCTGTAGAAATTGGAGTTAAAGAAAATGCCAAAAATGCATCTGAAGTTCTTGCATATTCTTATGCAGTTATTGCTAATTACAAGGCAGCATACGAATATCATAAAAAATTTAAGCTATATAATGATAGTATTTTTAATGAGGAAAGTAGTAAGCAGGTGAAACAGATGGAAGCCCGTTATCAGAATGAGAAGAAACAGCAACAGATAGAATTGCAAGATATACAACTTGATAAGAAAGAGGTTGAAGTGAGTAAACAAAGAACTCAGAAACTTGCTTTTGTTGTTGGTTTTGTTTTAATGTTAGTTTTGGCTTTGGTAATATTTAAAAATTATAAAGAAAAGAAAAAAGCAAACATTCTTTTATTTAGCCAACGTGATGAAATTGAAAAACAACGTGATGAAATTACTGTTCAGAAAAAGGAAATAACAGATAGTATTCATTATGCAAAGCGGATTCAAAATGCATTGTTGATGCAGGATGAGTTTGCAAATGAAATGATGGGAGAGCATTTTATATTGTTTAAGCCCAAGTCTATTGTAAGTGGCGATTTTTATTGGGCAACCAAAATCGATAATCAATTGATTTTTGCTGTTGCGGATTGTACTGGTCATGGGGTGCCTGGAGGATTTATGAGTATGTTAGGAATAACTTTCCTTAATGAAATAATAAATAAAGAAAAAATAACACAACCCAATCTTATATTAAATGAGATGAGAAATAATATAATTAAATCATTGCAGCAAAAGGGTGTTAGCCTGGAACAGAAAGATGGGATGGATATTGCTTTATGTAATCTAGATATTGAAACAAAAAAGCTACAGTATGCAGGTGCATATAATTCTTTATATTATATTTCTGATAAAACTAAGGAGTTATCAGTAGTTAAGGCAGATAAAATGCCTGTAGCAATCCATGTTGTTATGGATTCGTTTACAAACCATGAAATTCAGTTGAGCAATGGTGATATAATATATCTTTTCTCTGATGGATACGAGGATCAGTTTGGTGGGCCTAAGGGAAAACGTTTTTTAGCAAATCAATTCAGGCAATTGATTGTTGATAATTGCCAAAAATCATTGACAGAACAAAAAGAGATATTTGATAATCGGATTGAAGACTGGAAAAACAACTATAAGGCAGTTTATAAACAAACTGATGATATTACTTTGATGGGGATTAAAATATAACTATTACTATATTTTAAATTGTAATAGTTTAAAAATGTTGTGAAATTATACTTGTTTAATGCAATTTAGCTGTTGTTATAAAGTATAGGTTTCCATTTTAAAATTGAAAAGCAAATACATTTTAATTAGCTGAAATTCTATTTTTCTTTTACTTTTTCCCATTGCTGGAAAAAGTAACAAAAAGATCTAGCTGCATCAATAGGCAGCCGCACAGGCACCGGTGCTTGGTGATGCAGCCCGGCCACCGCTGCCAGAATTAATTAAGGTTGTAACATTAAGATTCAAATAATAAAAAACTCACAAAGAAATATTTTAAAAAAATCTTCTGCAATTATCTATAACAAATCTTTTAAATTTATAAAATTAGAATAGTGTTGAAGTGTTTTTCAGTGTTCGGCGATAGTGTGAAAGGATATTGGAACGAGATATAAAACCTATATATTTTGTTCCACTAACAACCGGAATATTCCATAATTTGGGGTTTTCAAACATTACCATTGCAGAATCCATATCATCTACCAGGTCAATGGTAAGTATATCTTTATGTGTAATGTCATTCATCCTGATATTTTGGTGTTTTTCTCTGTAAAGCATATATTCTTTAACTTCTTCTAAGTAAATTAACCCAATAAAATTATTACAATTATCTACTACCGGAAAAAGATTGCGATTGCTTTTAGTAAATGCAGCTATTAGCTTTTCGATATCGTCGTTTGTATTTAATACAATGAAATCTTTTTCGATGATCTCTTCCATGTTCAGTAAATTGAGAATGTTTTTATCCTTATCGTTGGCATAGTGCTGCCCTTTCTTTGCCAGCATTTTGGTATAAACGGAATAAGGTTCGAAATATTTACTTATGAAATAAGAAAGTGCAGAAACTATCATCAGGGGTACAAATAACATATATCCTCCAGATAACTCCGCAATAAGAAATATGGCGGTGAGAGGTGCGTGAACAACACCGCTCAATATACCAGCCATTCCGACAACTACAAAGTTAGGAATGTTTAGGTCGCTCAAACCAATTGTATTAACCAAAAATGCTAGTCCAAATCCGGTTAATGCTCCAGTGAATAAGGAGGGAGCAAAGATACCTCCATTGCCCCCTGCTCCGATTGTGAGTGAAGTGGCAAATATTTTAACAATTATAATAATAAATGTGAAAATAATAATAGCCCAAGGATTGTGTTTAAATGATTCTACAATGCTATTGTCCATAATAGCTGAAAAGTCTCCACTTAAAAGTGTGTTTATTGTAGAATAACCTTCGCCGAAAAGGGGTGGGAGAAGGAATATCATTAAGCCTAATGTTAATCCACCTAATATTGCTTTGGGGAATATCTTTTTAAATTTATGAAAAAAGCCTTCAAGACTTAAAGTAACTCTGGTCATATAAACAGAAAGCAATCCACAAAGAAGACCTAATAAAATGTAGAATGGGATGGCATGGTAATACCAGTCGTTTGAAGCATAGTAAAATAACTGACCTTTATAAAGTAATTTTGATATAATGATTGATGTTGCTGTGGAAATAAGTAAGGGAATGAAAGCTGGTATTGAAATATCGAGCAAGAGGACTTCAATTGCAAATATAACTCCTGCAATGGGACTGTTGAAGACAGCAGCAATACCGGCAGCAGCACCGCAGGCAAGTAGGAGTGCACGTTCTTTATAACCAAAGTTAAAAAAGGATGCAATATTAGAACCAATAGCCGAACCTGTAATTACAATGGGAGCTTCGAGACCGGCAGAACCACCAAAACCGACTGTAATCCCACTGGTTATTACCTGTGAATACATTTTGCTTTTTTCGACCTTGGCTGATTTGCGGGCTACAGCAAATAGTATGCTTCCAAGACCTTTTTCGAGCTGTCCTTTGAAGAGGTATTTTACAACAATAACAGTAAGGATGATCCCTGTTAAAGGTAAATAGATGTACCATAAATGATTTCCTGAGAAACTTAGAAAATATGCTGATATGCCATGCACCCAATGAACAAACATCTTTAGAATTACTGCTGCAAAAGCTGATACCATACCAATGAATATGCTTGCAATAACAATCAGGGTGCGGTTGCTGATGTGTTTAATTCTCCAATATAATAGTTTGTTTAAAAACTTTCTGAGCATGTAATCTGTTTCTGTTTTTCTGTATTCATTAAAACCCAAAGTTATAAAATCTTTGAAGTATATAAATTTTATTTGAATTTGTTTTAAAAGGATGGGGGTGTTAATTTTTATTTAAATTAATACAAAACATTAAAACATATGAGATTTTAGGGAAATAGGTATTTTAGGATATAATGTTATCGGAATGGACTTTTGATTTGATCGGAAGCTCATTTTATTTTAGGTTTTTAGTATTAACAGGTGTACGATAGCGTCGGACAATGGCACGAAAGGTAATTACATTTGTACGAGAGCATGTGACACTGACAGTATGACATATGACACTGACAGAATGGCAGCTGACATTAACAGAATAGCATGTGACATTAATAGAATTGGATATGACATTAACAGAATAGGATGGGACACTGACAGTATGACATATAACACTGACAGAATGGCAGCGGACATTAACAGAATAGCATGTGACTTTGATAGAATAGCATGTTACATGAACAGAATGGAATTTGACATTGTTAGAATAGAATCTGACATTGAAAGAATAGTATATTATATTGAAAGAATAGAGTCTGACATTTTCCGAGGAGCAATTAACAATTAAAAATGAGTAATTAACAATTAAGAGTAAGCAATTAACAATTAAGAAATAAGGAATTACATTTTAAGAATGGGAATTTACATAAATATAACCACTGAGAACACAGAGAGTTTACACAAAGGGCACAGAGAATTAAAAAAAAACCTTCGATTTATGGCAGGTAGGAAATTGAAATTTGTAATAAAAATAACTTCGTAAAAAAAGCAGGTTCGCTCATTTAATTAGAACAAATAACTTATTTTTGCATATATTGGTTCTTTTAAGAAATTAAATAAATTAGAATATGAATAAAACTGATAACATTTTTCCAAGTAAAGAAAACATACCAGAGACGTTTAAGTTGACTGATACTATTATGCAATCGGAATATCTGATAAATGGTGAAATACGAAATTGGAAAGGTGATTTTCAGGAAGTTTATTCTCCAATATTTGTTGAGGATAATGGGAAATATAACAATTATATAGGTTCTTATCCTTTGATGGGAAAGGAAGAAGCAATGAAAGCTTTGGATGCCGCTGCGGAAGCTTATAATCATGGAAAAGCGGAATGGCCATCAATGACCGTTGAAAAAAGAATTGCCTGTGTGAAAAAGTTCGTTGTTTTGATGAAAGAGCAGCGAGAATTGGTTGTTAAGCTTTTGATGTGGGAAATAGGAAAAAGTCTGAAGGATTCGGAAAAGGAGTTTGACAGAACTGTAGATTATATCAATGATACGATAGAAGCTTTAAAAAACCTTGACAGGGAATCGTCGCGTTTTACTATTTCGCAGGGAATTATTGCCCAGATAAGAAGAGCACCTCTGGGAGTGGTATTGTGTATGGGACCTTTTAATTATCCATTGAATGAAACTTTTACTACATTGATACCAGCCCTTATTATGGGTAATACTGTGATATTTAAACCACCAAAGCTGGGTGTTCTGTTGCATTATCCGTTATTGAAAGCTTTTAAGGAGGCTTTTCCTAAAGGTGTTGTAAATACGGTGTATGGGCATGGTGAAAATATTCTGGGTCCTCTGATGGAGTCTGGAAAGATTAATGTTTTGGCATTTATTGGAACCAGCAGGGTTGCTGATATTTTGAAAAAACAACATCCAAAGCCACATCGTTTAAAATGCATATTGGGATTGGATGCGAAAAATCCGGGTATTGTGATGTATGATGCCGACATTGATGAAACAGTAAGAGAATGTATAACAGGGGCATTGTCCTTTAATGGGCAAAGATGTACTGCTTTGAAAATCATTTTTGTGGATGAAAAAATTGCAGCTTCTTTTGTAGAAAAACTAAGTATTGCAGTTGAAAAGCTAAAAATTGGAATGCCATGGGATAGTGAAGTGAACATAACTCCATTGCCTGAAAGTAATAAAACACAATACTTAACAGAACTAATAAATGATGCAATAAAATTTGGTGCTAAGGTAGTGAATCCGAGTGGTGGAATTGTGAATAAATCTTGTTTTTCACCGGCAATATTATATAATGTTAATAGCGAAATGAGGGTGTATAGGGAAGAGCAATTTGGACCGATAATACCCATTGTAAGTTACAAAGATATAAGTGAACCATTGGATTATATTATAAATTCAAATTATGGACAACAGTCCAGTATTTTTGGGAAAGATGCTGATCAGATAGCAAATTTGCTGGATACAATGGTTAATCAGGTGTGCAGGGTAAATATTAATTCTCAATGCCAGAGAGGACCGGATAATTTTCCATTTACAGGCAGAAAGGACTCTG
Source organism: Marinifilum sp. (assembly GCA_020718065.1). GTDB lineage: Bacteria > Bacteroidota > Bacteroidia > Bacteroidales > CG2-30-32-10 > CG2-30-32-10. The sequence continues at coordinate 18,714 of DYDE01000057.1, forward strand.
CTGAAGGGACACTTTCGATATCTGATGCATTAAAAGTGTTTTCAATAAGGACATTGGTGGCTGCAAAAGAAAGTGAAATAAATAAGGATATAATCAGACAGATCATAAAGGAAGATAAATCTAATTTTTTATCGACTGATTTTATTTTGTAGTTAAATTTTAAAGTATGTGCAAGTTTACTAATTTAGAGAAAATATTAGCATTGTTTATATTAAATGGGTCTTTTATAAAACAATCTAGAAATCCAAATTCATAATGCCACGAAGGCTCAATGACTCAAAGATTCACTAAGAAAAATAATTGAACAAAATGTTTATTCTTGAAGAATTGTGATCAAAAATTCTTCTACAATCTCTTAAAATGAACTTATTAAATTTAAAGCAGTATGATATTAAATGAAACATTGGATTTTTTTAAGGAAAAACATGAAACACTGTTAAAAGCAACAACAATTAGTAGGGCAAACATTGGTTTGTTTTTTACTGCTGTCCAATTGTCGAGCGGTTATTGTGGTCTTGCCAGTACTGATATGAATTTGGTAAATTGTTGCCCACAAGACAGAAAAAAAGAATTTGATGCTTTTTCTCCTGGGAAGATAAGTGGTCAAACACTTTTTGATTTATTAATTTATACAAATGGTTCAAAAATTCTGGAAATTGTTAAACTTGCTGCTTTAAATGCTTTTTCAGCAGCATTGATTGCAAAATCGAATTATCATATTATTGAAGATAAAGATCCGATTGAATTGATTGACCTGGATAATAAAATCACTGTTTGTGTTGTGGGTGCATTTTATTCATATATCAGAAAAATTGCAAATAGTCCTTCAAAACTCATATTGCTTGAGTTAAATGAAAATGTGGTATCCGATGATTTTAAAAAGTATTATGTGCCGGCAGATAAAGCTTCTGAAGTATTCCCCCAATCGGATGTAATAATAATAACAGGTTCTACATTAATGAACAACACTATTGACCATATACTGGATTTGATACCAGACGATAAAAAGGTAATTATGGTGGGTCCTACTGCAGGACTTTATCCTGATATTCTGTTTAAACATGGAATCAATATTATCGGATCAACAAGAATCATTGATGCTGATAAGACTTTTCAGGCTATATCTGAGGGTGCCGCAGGTTATCATCTTTTTCATAATAATAATGCACAGAAAATTTGTTTGTTGAATGATTCAAAATAAATCGCTTTCCCCCATCTGGCTAAAAGCATCCGTATTGGGATGTTTATGGGCTTCTTCAGAGATCGTACTGGGAAGTTTTATGCATAATTTGAAAGTTCCTTTTGGAAGCAATTTTCTCACAGCAATTGGGATTATACTTTTAATAGCTGTCAGTTATAGCTGGAAAGACAAAGGTTTGTTCTGGCGTGCAGGTTTGATATGTGCTTTGATGAAATCTATTTCCCCCTCAGCAGTTATTTTCGGACCTATGATCGCCATATTTAGCGAAGCACTTTTATTGGAATTAGCAATTTTAATATTCAGAAGAAATATTTTTGCTTATGTGATTGGTGGCATGCTTGCTATGTCGTGGACTTTCTTTCATAAAATCTCTTTCTATATTATTGCATATGGCTTTAATTTAATTGATCTATACAAAGAATTGGCTGTATTTGCTCAAAAACAATTGAAAATGCATTTCGACAGTATATGGAGCCCCATATTTGCGTTGTGGTCTGTTTATCTTTTGATGGGTATTGTTGCTGCATTAATTGCTGTTTATATTGGGAAAAAAGTTGCAACCAAAATGGTTTTACCTCAAACCATAGATGTAAATAAATATAAAAATATAAATTCAAAGACGAAGCCTGCTCAAATTAAAACTTCTATTGTTTGGCTTGTTTTTGATTTTACAGCAATGGTTGCTGTTTTGATATTAATGAATTTTACAGATTGGGGATATTGGTTCACAGCAGGTTGTTTAGTAATAATCATCTGGGTTTTTCAATATAAAAGTGCATTGAGACCACTTATGAAACCAAAGTTCTGGGCTACATTTATCCTGATAACGATGTTTACCAGTTTTTTATTTTCAAAATTTCAGTCTGGTCAAATAAATATATATACTGGACTGATGACCGGATTGGAGATGAATTTCAGGGCAGTGCTGATCATTATTGGTTTTTCGGTTATAGGGAAAGAACTAACCAATCCCCGTATTCGTAATTTATTTACCCGAACATCCTTTCAACAACTTCCTTTGGCATTAGAAGTGGCTTTTGAAACATTACCATTTGTAATAGCCAATATGCCCGACTTTAAAGATTTCTTTAAAAGACCTGTTTTTGTGGTGCAGCAAATTGTTTCACAGGCCGACATTTGGCTCGAAAAGGTAAGTTTTAAACAAAGAAAAAAAGAAAATGTTATTATTATTACCGGAAATATAGGGCAAGGAAAAACTACATTATTGATTAATATAGTTAATTTTTTCAGGCAGCATAAAATTAGGGTGGGAGGTATTGTTTCGCCTGTTGTGATAGAAAACAACCAAAGTATTGGATACGATTTAATTGATATTTCTACCGGAAACAAAATCGTTTTGTCGAGAACCACTGTCAGTGAGAAAATGATAAATGTTGGTAAGTTTTATTTCAATGAGGAAGGAATTACCTGTGGCAAGAAAGCTTTGTCATTAGAAACCTTGAAAGAGGCAGAACTTATTGTTATTGATGAAATTGGGTTTATGGAGTTGGAAAATCAGGGTTGGGCATCAAGTTTGAATAATATTTTAAATAACTTTGATAAACCCATAATAATAGTGGTGCGTAATTATCTTGTTGAAAAAGTGACGGAACATTGGGCATTATCAAACCCATTGATCATTGAGACTGATAATAGCAATATCGATGAGATAATCGCAAAAATAATTGCCTTTGCTAAAATAAATTATGTAAACTTTTGACCATGGACTTATAACTTACCGTTAAAATATTTGTTATAATCCGCTGGGGTATTAATGTTCCTCAAAATCGTTTCACTATTTATTTCGACATTAATTCTCTGATAAGGCTTTAAAATATCAAGAAGTGTAAGGTTGTTGTCATTTATCTGGGATATTTTATGAATAATACCCTGTGACAAAAGCACTGGATGCCCCCCATTTTTCTTATAAACAGGAGAACACCATGCTACCTTACTTCTTTTTGCGTAAATCTTTTCAATGATTTCAGCACCAACAAATGGGTTGTCCACATTATGAATAAAACAAAAGGCACTGTCTCTTACCTCATGGGATGCCATATGGATTGAATAAAAGCGACCCCATTCGGGATGTTCATTAATAACAAACTTTACATCTGAACTAATTTTTAAAGCACGACATAAGGGTTCTGTTTTTTCATTGACCATGCATATAATCCTGCGGCAGGAAGCTTTTGTGTATTCTTGTATTATTTTCTCTAAAAATGTTGTAACGTCGTCCCAGAGAAGCAAAGCCTTTGGCTTGCCCATTCTTTCTGAAAGACCGGAGGCAAGTATAATAGCAGAAAAATCACTTTTCATGTTGGTTTATTAAATATTTTATATCTCTTCAAAGAAATCATCAAATTCGATTTTCAATAGTTTTGAAATATTTTCTTCTGTTTCTTTCAGAAAATAAATACCAAATGCCAACTGTTTCTGATAATCAAATGGTTGTTCGAGCAAAACTTTTGTAAATAGTCGT
>DYDE01000058.1 GCA_020718065.1 Marinifilum sp.
TTCCATATTTAAATATTGCACTTTAGAACGCAACTTGGTATAAGCAGCAATTTCACGGTCATTAAAATTTATCAATTTCATAATTGCTTGATTTTCTTCTAATAATTTTTCTAAAATCAAATCCATATCAATTTCAAATATTTCGGTTATAACCGTTAGTATTTCTATAAGGTATTTCCAAATTTGTTCTGCAACGGTGAGTAATAATGTTTCAGCTTTAGTATGTCTAAATAATTCACCTAAACTTTCGTAACTAGAAAACCGTTTTGCAAGAGATAAGGTGTTGTATTGCAACATGCTTATTGTTGTATCCGCTATTTGTCCGTCAAAGTCATTTGATTGGCTCTTGCCTAAATTGAAGTATTGCTTAGATTCTTTAAAGAATACTTCTATAGACCATCTTGTAGAATATATTTTGTAAGCTTCATCAAATTCTAATACGGTGTTAGTAGTTAATAAAACATTCCAACGACCTCTATGAGTGGTTTTACAGAAAAACAACTTTACAATTGTTCCTTTATATTCCACAACTACAGATGTATTCCAAACATTTAAAACCTTAGATTTCTTAACCTTTTTCTTTCTTTTCAAATCCTCTATTATTTCATTTGCTGTTAATTCTTTTGAGTTATAACTATATTTACTTTTATTCATTTTTGCCATACCAAGCAAGTAACAACCAATTTTTCTTGTTGTAATAAATTTTATCAATGATTCACTAACAAACCAGCTATCAACAAGAAGATATTCAAAGCGAATGCCTTTTTTTATTGCAAATTTTATCATATTTAACATTGTTTGCGTTTTTGCCTGAAAATATTCTTGTGTTCGATTATGCCCTGATGTTTCATGCTTACGTTTCTTTGTGTATCTTGCTTTGAGTTGTTTTTTGCTTAATCCAAAAGGCTTCTTGCCGTTTTTGCCTTTTTCTCCGTGAAGCGAGAAGTCTAATCCAAAGAAACTTTTGCCATCATAATACCCCATAAACAAACCTTTAAATCCTAAAATACTTTTATTAGAAACATGAGACCATACACGTCCTATCAATTCTATACACCTGCCAGTTTTGGGCAAATCAGTATCGTCAATAATTAAACATTTGTGTGCATCTTCTGATTTCTCACTCCTCAATTCAGCCATACGTATAAGTTTTAGGCTTACATAATAAGAAAGCATACGCCAATTAATAAAATCATTATTCTTTAATCTGTAAAAAACGTCTTTCCCACAATCAAATAAATGATGTACAGGTGATTTAGAGTAATTATATGCATTCTTAATTTGCAATATCGGGAATAAAATCAACAGCATTATAACTTCTCCTGCATTATAGATAGCTCTTTCGCCTGTGGATATTTTAAATTCTTGACTTGTCAATTTCAATGAACGAAGTATGTCAAAAATATTATTTGTTGCTTTTTCACTTGAAGTAAAAAATCCTTTTATTTCTGATATTATTGTCTTATTTTTGTTTTGTAGCATATTTTTCTGTTTTGTATTTTGCATTACAAAGTTATTGACTTACAATAACATAAACAAATTAATATGCTACTTTTTTCTATAGATTATCTGATTTTATTCGTTTTTTTTTACTTGCGAAACTTAAGTAAAGTATTATATTTGGAATGTATTTATTTATTAATTTAAATCAATAAAAATGAAAAAACTCTTATTAATTTTATTATTAAACATTTCAATTATTATTGGTGCATTAGCATCTAACTGGGTTGGTATAAACAGCAACAATCCTGAAAAAGCAAAGATCACTTTACTATCTTCGGATATAGCAATTAGTATTGTGAAATTCGACCTTGGTGGTTTTATTAAAAATGAAGTTGTTACACCTAATGGTAACGCATTTGCTATCACAGTAGAGAATAGCAGTCATATTTTAATGCAAGGTGCTCCTGACTTAGCAAAACTTACTACTTCAATTGTTATTCCAGATAAAGGAAATACTACAGTTGAAGTACTCTCTTCAAAATATACCGATTACAACAACTACGATATCGCACCATCAAAGGGAAACCTGACACGTGACATTGATCCAGCAACTGTCCCTTATGTTTATGGAAGTGTTTACCAGAAAAACGAATTTTTCCCTGGCAAATTGGCTGATTTAAAAGAACCTTTTATTATCAGAGATTACAGAGGACAAACCATTGTTGTTTATCCTTTTCAATACAACCCTGTTACAAAAACTCTTCGTGTTTATTCAGAAATCACCGTTAAAGTAACTAATAATGACAAGACAAATGGAGTAAATGAGTTTGTTCGGACTAGTACGCCTGCCAAAATAGATGCTGATTATGATAACATATACAAAACTCAATTTATCAATTTCAGCAATCTAAAATATACGCCACTTAGCGAACAAGGCAATATGCTTATTATTTGCTATGGTTCATTTATGACAGCAATGCAGCCGTTTGTAGATTGGAAAAACACCATTGGTATTCCTACCATAATGGTTAATGTCACTACTGCCGGAACAACAGCAGCAGCTATCAAAACTTATGTACAAAACTATTATAATACCAATGGTTTAACATATCTTTTACTTGTTGGTGATGCAGCACAAATACCAACTTTCACTGTTGGTGGTGGTGGATCAGATAATACCTATGGTTATTTTACAGGAAACGATCATTATCAGGAAATATTTGTTGGTCGTTTTTCTGCAGAAAACACTACACATGTTACAACTCAGGTTAACAGAACCATTAATTATGAACTTAATCCTTCTACTACTTCAAATAAATTCAATAAAGTTATTGGTATTGCTTCTGACCAAGGACCTGGTGATGACAATGAATATGATTATGAGCATAATCGTAACATCAATACCGATCTATTGGCATTTACCTATATTGCCCCTACTGTTGAGTTGTATGACGGAAGCCAGGGTGGTAATGATGCTGCTGGCAACCCAACTCCAACAATGGTTGGTACAGCCATTAATAATGGTGCAGGAATAATTAATTATACCGGACATGGAAGTGATAACGCATGGAGTACTTCTGGCTTTTCTAATACAAATATTGCAACATTAACCAATACAGAAATACAACCTTTTATATGGTCGGTAGCTTGTGTTAATGGCAATTTTGTTAGTGGTACCTGTTTTGCAGAAGGATGGTTAAGGGCAACTTACAATGGACAACCTTCAGGTGCTATTGCAGCATTTATGTCAACCATTAACCAAAGCTGGGATCCGCCTATGGAGGGACAAGATGAAATGAATGAAATTCTATGTGAACATTTTCCTACCAATATTAAAAGAACATTTGGTGGATTATCAATTAATGGTTGTTTTAAAATGAATGAAACATATTCAGATTTTGAAATGACTGATACCTGGACCATATTTGGAGATCCTTCGTTAATGGTAAGAACTACAAATCCCGGCACATTATCTGTTACACATGCTGCAAATATAGCTGTGGGAGCTACACAATTTGTAGTAAACTGTCCAACAGAAAATGCATTTGTTTCTTTAACAATAAACAATCAGATAGTTGAAACCGGAAGAATTGCAAGTGGAACTTCAAGTATAACATTTCCTGCAATAATATCTACCGGAAATCTTAAAATTGCTGTTACTGCATTTAACAAAATACCTTATATACAAACCATACCAATTGGACCGGTTGGTATAAATGTTATTGAAACTAACAAACAAGAGCTTAGCTGCTATCCTAACCCTTCCAATGATATTACAACTTTATCTTATTCTTTAAAAAAACCTTCAAACGTAATCCTTAGTGTTTACAATTTGTTTGGTAAAGAGGTATCTGTTTTGCTGAATAGCAAACAAAGTGAAGGCATACAAAAAGTAGATTTTAATGTAAAAGAACTAAGTGCCGGTGTTTATTATTTTGTTTTGAAAACAGATAATAATGTTAGTTATAAGAAAATGATTGTAAATAAATAAAAGATTAATCTCAAATGTTTATAAAAGGCTGTCGAAATCTAGGACAGCCTTTTTGTTTTTTAATATTTCTATCTTTTATACTAGTTTTTTGTTAATTATAAATTGATATGGAAAATGGTTACAGAGACTAAAAAAAATATTTATAAAGAAAATTACAATGATAAATTATGTTATAATAGGCATTAGTGTCCTGATAATTGTTGCATGGGTAATGTATAAATGGCACAGGGCTTCCACATATGTAAAAGAACGCAATGCAATATATTCAGAATTTAGGGCAAAAGAGAGAGAATATTCTCAGCGTTGTAAGCAAGATAAACGTTGGCAGGGATTTCTTAATATTCTTAAAGAAAAGTATAATACAACAGAAACCCAAACAGATGAAAAGGGAAAAAATATGATACATGAGGTAAATATTGCAGATTTTTCAGGAAACAGGTTTGAAGCAAATGCTGAAGAGTCTGAAACTGTCTCTATGTGGGCGTATTTAAAAAGAAGTTCAAGACCAAAATATCTTCAAATTGAACTTACCTCCAACAAACAAATAGTTGAAAGAAAAATAAGGGAACCCAATGGTACGATTTGTTTGAAAAGTCTGTTTAAGTTATTTGTTTCTAACAACCTGAGTTCCCGATAAAAATTATAGCTATTGAATATAACTTACTTCCCTACATTATAACTTTTGGTGAAATCTGATGTTCTTTCCACTATACAGGCAGGTTTGAGTTTTCGTGGAAAATATTTAAGCCAGTTTATTTAAAAAGAATAAGATTAACGCACACTAAACTTATAAAAAAACATGTTTCTAAACCCAAATTGATTGTTTGGGTTTCTGTTTAGAACCAAAGGTGATAAACTGTTCGGGTTTTGATCGTCACCATCATAAATTACTATTTCTAGTCTCATAAAAAACATCATACCATAATAAAAATTATTTATTATCTTTACATCATTATATATCACTGTTTTAAACTCATATAAAATGAAAAAAATATTATTATACCAAGTTGCATTCATAGAGGAAATATCCGAAAATGAATGCCTGTTTGGTATTATGCCGAAGCAGTTCAAAAACAATTTCAAAAGCGAAGTGCATTGAAATTGTATCTTTGAACGCAACTTGGTATTACCTCTTATACTGGTTGTGCAACTCTATTTAGCAAAAGCACAGAACAGCGAAGTGTCAAAAGACTACACTAATATTCATATTTCGGGACATCTTGATACATTGATACGTTCGTTTACCCCCGAAATAAATGCCGATAGTATAAGGGCAAATATTCAAGCGCTGCAAGATTTCGGAACGAGATTTGCTTATGCTCCCAACAGAAAAGATGTTGCCTTGTGGATAAAAAACAAATATCTATCATTTGGTATTACTGATGTGGTTTTAGATTCTTTCACATGGGGAGGCTATTCTCAGTACAATGTAATTGCAACAATACCAGGAAGCCTCAATCCAAATAAAGTATATATTATTGGTGGGCATAGCGATGCAGTAACAGGTTCAAATCCTATGATAACAGCACCCGGTGCCGATGACAATGCATCAGGAACAGTTGCAGCTATTGAAATTGCAAGAGTGATGAAAAAATTAAACTATCAACCTGAAACAACCATTAAATTTATAGCATTTGCCTGCGAAGAGTTGGGATTGGTTGGCAGTAAAGACTATGCAGACAAAGCAAAAATTGCTAACATGGATATAGGATTGATGATAAATAATGATATGATAAGTTATATTTCTGACACCGCTTCTGTATGGAAAATAAGATTATGTAAATATACCGGTTCTGAATGGGCATGCGATCTGGCAAAAGATATTTCTAGAAATTACACTACTTTAGTTCCTGTTGTCAGCCCTACTATAAACTCTGGGGGATCGGACAGTTATTCGTTCTGGACAAAAGGATACAATGTCTTTTACTATTTTGAACCAATTTCAACTCCATATTATCATACAGTTAATGATATTGTTGCAAATTGCAACATGGACTACTGTGCAGAAGTAATCAGGTCAAATTGTGGATTATTATTAACTACCAGCGAATCTCCAATAATGGTAAAAAACATTTCACTTAATGATATGGGCAATGGTGTGGGATTGTTTGCCAGATGGAATAGAAATACAGAACCAGACCTTAGTGGTTATAAAGTGTATGTTGGCAATACAAGCAATAATTATACTGTTTTTTATACTACCTCCGATACTTCATTTATTGTGCCCGGTTTAACAGCAGGAACAACCTACTTTGTTGGAGTTTCTGCTTACGACACAAAAGGAAATGAAAGTGTTTCTGTTGAAAGATCAGGAGTGCCTCAGGTGGTTCCTCAATCACCGATGACATTTAAAGTTAATCCCTTATATAGAAAAATAAAAACAAGCTGGACTGAAAACACAGAATATGATTTGTTGGGTTATAATATATATCGCTCTACTACCTCAGGACAAAACTTTGTAAAAATTAATAGTTTACCTGTTCGAGATTCACTTTATATTGATTCGTTGATTAGTTTTAATACATATTATTACTATAAGATAACAGCCATTGATAGTTTGCTTCACGAAAGCAATGCTACAACAGAAATAAGAAGCAAATCGGCATCTTTTGACAAAGGAGTGCTTCTTGTTGATGATTCGGAAGGCGGTTTACTAAATCCTACTGATATTCAAGTTGATAATTTTTATAACCAAATACTTTCTAATTATCGTCTGACTAACTATGATGCTTACCAGACCAGAACTATAAGTATGGACACCATGGGAGAATACTCAAGCATTCTGTGGCATTTAGAAAATTCAGTTGGAACTGCTGTTTTTTATTCTAAAATTAATGAAGTAAAAAAATATCTGGATGCAGGTGGAAATATGATACTGACATTCGACCGACCTTCAAGAGTAATTTTACATAATACAACATATCCCTTAAATTTATCAAATGGTAATTTTATGAACGATTATTTAAAAATAAAAAAGGTTGAATTTTCAAATAGTGCCAGATTTATTGGAGCCAGGCCGCTTGTATCAGCTTACGATTCTGTTTATATAGATTTACAAAAAACACCAGCTGATTACAATCATCATATTACTTACATCGAAGCCATAAAAGCTGACAGTACTATAGCAAATAATATTTACGCTTATGACACGCATTATGATACTGCCACAATACAAGGAGCAATGAAAAACAAAACTATTGGTGTAGAGTTTCTTGGAAATAATTATAAAATTGTTACTTTAAGTTTTCCTCTATATTATATGGATTTAATACAATCGAAACGATTGGTAGATTATATTTTGCAAGAAAAGTTTCACGAACCTCTGGAGATAAAAGAAGTACCTATTGCAAACAATATTGAATTTACAATAAGTCCCAACCCTGTTAAATCCCAAGCCTTAATATCTTACCAATTATCAGAAACAGGGAAAGTGAATATAGCAATTTATAATATGACCGGTGTTATGGTTAAAACCATAAAAAACAGTATAGAAAGTAAAGGATTACACCAATTGCAAATCAATGTTTCAGATCTTAGTAATGGTGTTTATTTATGTGAAGTGAAGATTGAAAACCAAAAAGTAACAAAAAAGATGGTGGTTTTGAAATAGGTTGTTTTAAATAAAGCATTAAAAAGAAAAGCCACAGATTCGTTGATTACTATTAAATCTGAGAATCTGTGGCTACCTATTTGTGTAAAACACTAATTAAAAATATATTTATTATTATAAATAATATTTTTGGCGATATCTTTCATTATAGCATTTGCCTGAAATATCATATCAATATCGTTAGGAAATGGAATTGCTTGTGAATTTTTCAACTTTTGTAAAGTCTCAGGTTTTAAAGCATCAAAATCTCCGAATGCCTGTGTAAACACATTATTAAAAAATGTTTCTGCAGTAATAGGTTCGGTTTTTACTAATTGCTTTGAGTTATTATTATAAAAATCGATATATCCAGAAATGATAGATTGTTTATGCAAAACGGTTTCTGAAACCTTGCAGGATATTGTTTTGTATTTGAGTACTTTTATATCATTACCCAAACTATCTTTCATGACATTGCCACGGCCATCATAAACAAACTGCCAACCATCCTGAATGTCTTTTGTTTCAAACCAACTATTAGTATTAACTTGTTCTGGAGAAACATTTATATACTTAATGTTCAAATAAATGTTGTATTCGTAATCAAGACCGCTGTTTTGTTTGGTATCGAAGTTTAACCATTTACCATTCATATCAGTTAAACTTATTTTTAATAATTCATCTTCAAAATTGGGATGAAAGGGGATGCCAGTTTGGTTTTGTATTTTAAATAAAACATTGGTAGTTCCTAAAAAAAGTGCAAGATTCATTTGTGTATCCACGTCTTTAAAATCGCTATAATAGTTTTTAACTTTTTTTAAGTCGCTATATGCTTCACGGGCACTATATTTATCTTTCTTTTTTAAAAGCGTCATCGCATGAGCATAAAAATATTCAGCTGCTTTCTTTTTGGCATTAATAAGTTCATCGTCATAATTTATATACTTGTAGTCAATGGCAGATAATATGTTTCCTGATAATACCTTAACCTTGTCTTGTCTGTATTTAAGATTTTTGTAATGAATAAAAATATCGTCCCAAATATCAGGTTGACCAGTTTTTCTTAAAAACTCTATTTGGTCATTGTCTTTTTGATTAGCAAAAGAATATGCTTGTTTCAAAACATTAATTTCTTTTACTTTTGAAGGTTTCTTTTTAAGTTTTTTTACAGATTTCTCAATAGCTTTATCATTCATCCCCTTATTTAGATAATGAGTAGAGCTACAACCCGCGATTAACCCTGCTACTACCAATATTGTTAAAATCTTTTTCATAAACAGATGTATTAAAAATTTTTATATGTATAATTTGGTTCTTTATAATTTTTCTTAAACAAAGATTAAGCCAAAATTAATGAATAAATCTAAATAAAAAATTTGGACAAAAATTACTTATTCTAATTTTAGATATTTTGTTGTATTTTTGAGGTCTTATATATTAATAAAAAAACAATATATTACAATCAAAGATTATCAACGAAAAAGGCTGAAAGATGTGGAATTTTATTGTACGAATCATACTTAAATACAGGCTTCTTATATTAATTTTTCTTGGATTATTAACGGTTTTTTTCGGTTATGAGGCAACAAAAGTAGAGATGTCCTACGAATTGCCCAAAATGCTACCTTCAACTGATTCAGTAAGTATTGAATATGATAATTTTAAGAAAGTTTTTGGGGAAGATGGGAATGTGATTTTTGTTGGTATTCAGGATAAAAATATTTTTCAACTTAATGAGTTCAATGAGATGTTCGATCTAACAATGAACTTAAAAAAGATCGATGGAGTTGAAGATGTTGTTTCAATAACCAAGTTGTTTCAGCTAAAAAAAGACACTATAAATAAAAAGTTTGTTTTTTTACCGATAGTTAAAAGCAAACCCAATACTCAACAAGAAGTTGACAGTCTAAAATCTGTAATTTTTAATTTGCCATTTTATAATCAATTGATGTTCAACAAAGACAGCAATGTATATATAATGGCTTTAACGATGAACAAGGTAAAATTTGACAAAAAAGGACGAGAGATAATAATAGCTAAAGTAAGAAGTCAAATTGATGAATTTGGAAATAAACACCAACTTAATATACATTATTCAGGACTACCATATATACGAACCGTAAGGTCTCAAAAAATAGAAGCTGAATTAAAAATGTTTATTATTATTGCTTTAATTGTTGCATTGGTTCTTCTTTTTATCTTTTTCAGATCATTTAAAGCAATTATAATTCCTATGGCAATTATAATTATAAGTGTAATTTGGGCGATGGGTGTTACTGCATTGCTCGGTTATAAAATTACCATTTTAACTGGGATGATACCACCGCTATTGATATTAATAGGTGTAGAAAACTGTATATTTATTTTGAATAAGTACCATTCAGAAATCAGAAGTCATGGCAACAAAACAAAAGCATTATCGAGAGTGATAGAAAAAATGGGGAAGTTAACACTTATGACAAATGCTTCAACTGCATCAGGTTTTTTTACTTTTGTTTTTACTTCAAGTGTTATTTTATTTGAGTTTGGAGTTGTTTCTTCAATTAACATTATGCTTGCATATCTTCTTTCAATAATATTGATTCCCATATTTTTTAGTTATCTATCGCCTCCAAACCCAAAACAATTAAAGCATCTGGACGATAAGCTTATGTTAGGAGCTATTAAAAGAATAACTTCTCTTGTTGTTAATCACAGAAAAAAGGTTTATTTAACTTCAATTTTATTGATTTTTATTGGAGTATGGGGAGTAACAAAACTCACAACAACCGGTAATATAGTTGATGATCTTCCCAAAACAGATCCCATTTACAAAGATCTAACATTCTTTGAAAATAATTTTAAAGGGATTTTGCCATTTGAAATATCTATTAAAAACGAGAAAAACGGGATAATGAATTTATCAACATTTCGCAAGATTGAAGAATTGCAACAAGTTATTAAATCATATCCCGAATTATCAAGACCATTATCAATTGTAGAAGTTGTAAAATCTGCCAGACAGGCATTTTATAATGGAGATTCAACTATGTATGGATTACCTACAAATAATGATTTTGGTTTTATAGCTTCATATATTCCCAAAAATAAGGGCAATAATAAGATAAAATTGCTGGATAACTTTTTAGACAGTACAAAAAAGAATACAAGAATTAGTGTTCAAATGAAAAATATTGGCACTTTAGATATTAAAAGGATTAAGAATGAAATAAAAGTTAAAACAGATACACTTTTTAATAAAAGCAAATTTGATGTGCTAATTACAGGAACCAGTGTTGTTTTTCTGAAAGGGACGGAATATCTTGCTCAAAACTTAATTATAAGTATTGTTATAGCCATCATTATAATATCTTTGTTAACTGCCTTGTTATTCAGTTCAACAAGAATGGTTATAATTATTCTAATAACCAATCTTTTTCCACAATTATTGACGGCTGCTTTAATGGGATTCTTCCAAATACCATTAAAACCATCCACATTATTGATCTTCAGTATTGCATATGGTATTTCTGTTGACAATGCGATTAATTATTTACTTAGGTATAGATATGAAATAAGAAGACATAGACTAAGCATAAAAGAAAGTGTTATAAATGCTTTAAAGGATAGAGGAAGCAGCATGCTTGCATCTTCTATAGTTTTGTTTTTAGGATTTTCAATATTTATAGCTTCTGATTTTGGAGGTACTGTGGCATTAGGTTTATTGGTTTCTTTCACTTTATTTATAGCAATGTTTGCAAATATTATAATATTACCATCCCTAATACTATCAATAATAAAACCAGGTTCTACCAAATCAATTGAAAGACCATTTTTTGAAGTTATTGAAGATGATGAAAATGAAGATTAATTAAAAAACAAGAAAAAATGAAAGGAATAATTTTAGCAGGGGGGTCTGGCACACGTTTACACCCATTAACGCTGGCTGTAAGTAAACAATTAATGCCAATATACGATAAGCCAATGATTTACTATCCATTATCTGTATTGATGATGGCGGGCATCAATGATATTTTAATTATTTCTACTCCAAACGACTTACCAAGTTTTAAAAGATTACTTGGAAGTGGAAAAGATTTAGGCTGTTCTTTTAGTTATGCTGAACAAGTGATACCTAATGGACTAGCACAAGCATTTGTTATTGGTGAATCGTTTATTGGAAAAGAAAAAGCTGCTCTTGTTTTAGGTGACAATATTTTTTATGGTTCAGGTTTACAAAAAATATTACAAGAAAATAGTGATCCTTCAGGAGGAGTTGTTTTTGCTTACCATGTTTCTGACCCACATAGATATGGTGTAGTAGAGTTTGATTTAAATCAGAAAGCTATTTCAATTGAAGAAAAACCTACCCATCCTAAGTCTAATTATGCTGTCCCTGGTTTGTATTTCTATGATAATTCAATAATTGATGTAGCAAAAAACATCAAACCCAGTGCAAGAGGCGAATATGAAATAACAGACATAAATAAATATTATTTGGAAAAAGGCAATTTAAAAGTTGGTTTACTAAGTAGAGGAACAGCCTGGCTCGATACAGGAACATTTTCTTCTCTTTTGCAAGCTTCTCAATTTGTTCAGGTTATTGAAGAAAGACAAGGCTTAAAAATAGGATGTATAGAAGAAATTGCTTACCGAATGGGATATATTGATGAAACTCAATTAGAAAAAATTGCACAACCATTATTAAAAAGCGGTTACGGTGATTATTTATTAAGTATAATAAAATAAAAAATGAAAACTATTTTAATAACTGGTGGAGCTGGTTTCATAGGGAGTTGTTTAGCTGAAAAACTTATAGCAGATAAGGATAATTTTGTTGTAATTGTTGATGATTTATCAACAGGTGATTTAAAAAAACTTCCAGTACTTCCAAAAAACAATTGGAATTTTATAAAATGCGATGTTAATAATTACCGCGACATTGCAGAAATAATGCTTTCGTATCGTTTTGATTTTGTTTTTCATTATGCAGCGTTAGTTGGTGTAAAACGCACACAAGAAAATCCCGTAAAAGTTTTAGCTGATATTCATGGAATTGAAAATATTTTAAATTTATCAAAAAATACTGGTGTGAAACGAGTGTTCTTCTCTTCTTCCTCAGAGATATATGGAGAACCTGTAGAATTACCTCAGAACGAATATACAACACCGCTTAATTCAAGAATTCCATACGCAATTGTTAAAAATGTTGCAGAAGCATACTTAAAATCTTACAAGAAAGAATTTGGACTTGAATATACAATATTCCGTTTTTTCAATACTTATGGACCAAAGCAAAGTAAAGATTTTGTGATGTCCAGATTTTTACATATGGCATTGAAAAACCAAAATATTACAATTTATGGAGATGGTTCCCAAACAAGAACATTTTGTTACATTGATGACAACATTGATGTTTGTATAAATGCATTTTATGAAAATCAATTTGTTAATGATGTAGTTAATATAGGTGGTGAGTTTGAGATTTCAATTATTAATCTGGCTAAGAAAATTATAGAAATTACCAATTCAACTTCAAAAATTACTCATTTACCGGAACTTAAAGAAGGAGATATGACCAGAAGGCTTCCGGATATTAATAAAATGAAAATGTTATTAAAACGTGAACCTATTTTATTAGATGAAGGGATTGCAAAGCTACTTAAAAATTTAAACTATATTTCACATTAATCATTATTAACAATGTATAACCCCGAAGAAATTCAAAACATTATAAGTGCTAAGTTTGAATCTCTTGTATTTAAAGGGAAGCCAACAGAATTATATGCTCCGATTTCATATACATTAAAAATGGGAGGAAAAAGAATTAGGCCAACTTTGCTTTTAATGGCTTGCGATTTATTTGATGGAGATATTGAAATTGCAATAGATACAGCAATTGGGTTGGAATTATTTCATAATTTTACACTAATACATGATGACATTATGGATAATGCTCCTCTAAGAAGAGGGAAAGACACTGTTTATAAAAAATGGAATTCGAATATTGCAATTCTCTCTGGTGATACAATGTTTGCATTGGCTTATAAACAAGTAATTAAAACCAAAACATCTTATTTGCAAAAAATATTAGATGCATTTACTAAAACAGCAATTGAAGTTTGTGAAGGACAACAATTGGATTTGAATTATGAAACATTAAATAATGTCTCTATTCTGGAATATTTAGAAATGATTCGTTTAAAAACGGCAGTCTTAATAGGTGCAAGTCTTAAAATAGGTGCAATAATTGCTGGAACTAATGAAAAAGATTCATCTAATCTTTACAATTTTGGTGAAAATATTGGCATGGCTTTTCAACTAAAAGACGACTTGCTTGATGCTTTTGGTGATGAAAATAAATTTGGAAAAAAAACAGGTGGCGATATTGTTGAAAATAAAAAAACCTATTTATTTCTTAAAGCCTGTGAATTAGCTGATAATAATAAAAGGTTAGAATTAAATAATTTTTACATCGGAAACAATCATAATATTAATCAACAACAGAAAATAGAAGCAGTAAAAGAAATTTTTCTTAAATTGGAAGTTAACAAACATATTGAACAAGAAATAAATTCTTATTACAAGAAAGCAATAAATTATATGAATGAAGTTTCTTTACCTGATCTGAAAAAAGAAAAATTATTAAATTTTTCAAACACATTAATGTATAGGGACTTTTAATTTTGATTACAATCTTTATATGTGGTTAAAGCATTTTTTAATTTATATTTTAATAATTATATCTTGTAGTAATGTTTTTGCTACCCACAATCGTGCTGGTGAAATCACATACCGCTATTTAGGGAATCTCACATTTGAAGCTACCATTGTAACATATACATATACCCAAACTCCAGCAGATCGTTGTGAATTAGAATTACATTGGGGTGACGGTACTTCTGACACTTTAGCCAGAATTAATGGCGCTCCAAATGGAGGTTGTGCTCACTTCGGAGAATTGGTTGCTCAATATATTAAAAAAAATATTTACATTGGAGTTCATACTTATTCTGCTCCAGCAACTTACACTATGTATTTTGAGGATCCAAACAGAAATGGAGGTGTTATTAATATTCCAAATTCGGTTAATGTTCCATTTTATGTTCAATCAACGTTGGTAATAAGTCCATTTTTAGGTCAAAACAATTCACCCATTTTGTTAAATCCACCCATTGATAATGCATGTCTTAATTATCCTTTTATTCACAACCCAGGAGCATATGATATTGATGGAGACAGTTTATCTTATAGTTTAATAAATTGTAAGGGAGAAAATGGACTTGATATTCCTGGTTACACATTTCCGGCTGCAAGCAATAGTATTTCTATAAACCCCATAACAGGAGACTTATTATGGGATAGTCCAATGCAACAAGGAGAATATAATATTGCTATCCTGATTGAAGAATGGAGACAGGGTGTAAAAATTGGTACCGTAACCAGAGATATGCAAATTACCGTTGGACTATGCAACAACAATCAACCTCCGCAGATAACTGTTTCAGATACTTGTATTGAAGCAGGCAGTAATTTAACATTCAATGTAACAGCAACAGATCCAGACAACAATGTTGTAACTCTTACTGGATATGGAGGTCCTTTGACTTTGTCAAACAGTCCGGCAACATTCAATCAACCAGTATCTGGGACTGGTTCTATTACTTCGACATTTAATTGGCAAACAAATTGTATGCATATTCGGAAACAACCATATTTTATGTCTTTTAAGGCCGTGGATAATGGAAGTCCCATTCATCTTTTTACGATTAAAACTATTGGAATAAAGATAATAGCACCTTCCCCCAAAAATGTTACTACTACACCTATCGGAAATACAATTCGCTTGAATTGGGATAAAAGTATTTGTGCAGGAAGCAATGCTGTTGGTTATAAAATTTATCGTAGAAGTGGTTACTATGGATATATTCCATCAAATTGCGAAACAGGAGTTCCTAGTTATACAGGATACACTTTGATAGGAGAAATACAAAATATAAACACAACCTCTTTCATTGATAATAATGGTGGTGCAGGTTTAATACATGGTGTTGATTATTGTTATATGATAATTTCTTATTATACTGATGGGTCGGAAAGTTATGCTTCGTTAGAATCTTGTGTTGAGTTAAAAAGAGATGTTCCAATTATCACTAATATTAGTATAAAAAACACTGATATTACAAATGGTTCTGCATATATTGCATGGTCAAAACCAACCGAATTTGACACTATTCAAATACCTGGCCCATATAAATATTTAATTTACAGATCTCCCAATAATCCAAATAATTATGTATTAATTGATTCTGTACATGGTCATGGATTAAATGATACTATTTATAACGACACCTTAATTAATACCAAAAATAATTCTTATTATTATAGAATTGCACTCTATAATGACACTCCCGGTAATAGATTTTTAGTCGGAAATACAGAAAAAGCTTCTTCAGTTTTTATTAATATAAAACCCAGTGATAACGAGTTAATTTTAAATTGGGCAGAAGAGGTTCCATGGACTAATCCACAATATATTATCTACCGTCTTAACAATACAACATCTGTTTTCGATTCTATTGGTTTTACTACAACTAAGTCTTACTCAGATAAAGAATTAGTTAATGGCACCATGTATTTTTATAAAATTAAAAGTGTGGGGAAATATTCAGCATCAGGTTTTGTAAATCCAATTATTAATTTTTCTCAAATTAATTCCTTGGCACCAATAGATACAACACCGCCTTGTTGCCCAATATTAAATGTTTTTCCTGATTGTAACAAAGTTGAAAATTCTTTAGTTTGGACTAACCCTAATAATTCATGTGCAAATGATGTTATAAAATATGAAATTTGGTATTCACAATCCGAAACAGGAGAACTTTATTTAATACATAATGCTAATTCTGCAAATGATACAACATTTATACATAATAACATAAACACTATTGTTGGTTGCTATATGGTTGTTGCTGTTGATTCTTTTGCAAACAAAAGCACCATGTGTACTCCTGTGTGTTTAGATATAGACAATTGTCCTCGTTACAGATTACCAAATGTTTTTACCCCTGATAATGATGGTTATAATGATTTATTAATTCCATTCCCTTATTCTTTTGTTGAAAAAATAGACTTAAAGATATTTAATCGCTGGGGACAATTAATTTTTGAAACCAATAATCCTGATGTTAATTGGGATGGAAAGAATGTTTTTACAAAAAAAGATTGTAGTGATGGCGTTTACTTTTATACTTGTGGGGTTTATGAAATAAGATTGTCAGGAATAAAAGTAAGGCAAATACAAGGAAGTGTTCATATATTAAGAAAATAATTTTTAAAACAAATTAAATATTATGTTTACAGGAATAGTAGAAGCTTTAGGCAAAATAGTAAATATTGAAAAAGATAAAGGAAATGTTCACATAACTATTGAAACTCCAATAGCTAAGGATCTAAAAATAGATCAAAGTATTGCACACGACGGTGTATGTTTAACTACCGTATTTGTTAATCAGGAAAAAATGCAATATACGGTTACTGCAGTTCAAGAAACTCTTGATAGATCAAACCTTGGATTTTTAAAAATCGGAGATAAAATAAATCTGGAAAGATGTATGAAAATGGATGGCAGACTTGATGGACATATTGTTCAAGGACACGTTGATCAAACTGCAAAATGTTTATCAGTTGAAGAAACAAATGGAAGTTGGAAATATACATTTGAATATGATCCAGCTATTGGTAATATTACTGTAGAAAAAGGCTCAATTTCTGTTAATGGAGTAAGTTTAACTATTGTTGATAGTGGGAAAAACTTTTTTTCAGTAGCAATTATTCCTTACACTTACGATAATACTGATTTTCACACATTCAAACCTGGTACTATTGTGAATCTTGAGTTTGATGTGCTTGGAAAATACGTTGCTAAATTATTAAACCTCTATTTAGACAAAAAATAATTTTTTAAGAAAATGTTTTTTAAGGAAATAATTGGGCAAACCTTTGTTAAGCAAAAACTTATTCAAACAGTAAAGGATAATAGAGTAAGTCATGCACAACTTTTTTTTGGTCCGGAGGGTTCTGGAACTTTAGCTTTGGCGATTGCTTATGCTCAATACATCAATTGTGGCAACAAATCTGAAGAAGACTCTTGTGGTATTTGTCCTTCATGTGTAAAATACCAAAAACTTATTCATCCTGATCTGCATTTCATTTATCCTATTACAACAACTAAAAATGTAACAAAAAAACCATTAAGCAAACATTTTCTAAATGATTGGAGGGAAATACTTCTTAATAATTATTATTTTAATTTATTTGATTGGCTGGAACATATTGGAACTGACAACAAACAAGGAATTATAAATGCAGATGATTGTAATGAGGTAATTAAAACTTTAAGTCTTAAATCATACGAATCAGAATATAAAGTTATGATTATATGGATGGTGGAGAAACTTTTTCATGCAGCTGCACCAAAATTGCTCAAAATACTGGAAGAACCACCTGATAAAACTTTATTCATATTGGTATCAGAAAATTCAGATATAGTTTTAAATACTATTTTATCCAGAACACAATTGGTTAAAGTACCACCACTATCCGATACAGATCTTTATTATGCTTTAGTTGAAAAAAACAATTGCGATCCTTCTATAGCAAGGCGTATTACAAATATTGCATATGGTAATTACAAAGAAGCCTTAAAACTTATTACCGAAACAGAAGATGAAAAATACAACTTCATTTATTTTAGTCAATGGATGAGACTTTGTTATAAATTTAGTATTCCTGAATTATTTAAATGGGTTGATGATGTTTCAAAAATAGGTAGAGAAAGACAAAAAAGATTTTTTATTTATGCTTTAAGAATGGTTAGGGAATGCCTGCTAGTTAATTTCAAAACAACTTCAATGGTTAAACTTGATAGTCATGAAATTGAATTTGTAAATAAATTCTCTCCATTTATTAATACAAACAACTGCTTAAGTATAACTGAACAATTTAACGAATCATTATACCATATAGAACGAAACGCAAATCCTAAAATACTTTTTTTTGATCTGTCATTAAAAATGGCCAAAATGTTAAAAATAAAATCAATCACTTAATTTTGCTTAAATTTGCAGAAGCACTTAAGATAAGACATAATGAACAATAAAGACTATTTGGCTAGGGGATGTTGTAGTTCCCCAAAACCTTTCCTGAAAAATGAAAAGGTTTTCAAACACAGTTGTAATAAATTAGATGTATTTGATTGGCTTAAAGATATTGATTTACCCAAAAGCACAAAACCTTTTGATTGTGTAGAAGTTCGGTTTAAAAATTGCAGGAAAGATTTTTACAGATTACCTGAAGATCTAGAATTAGAAATTGGCGATATTATTGCTGTTGAAGCAAATCCAGGACACGACATTGGCATAGTTACACTTACTGGAGAAACAGTTAGATTTCAGATGAAAAAGAAGGATATTAATCCTTTGAAAGATGAAATTAAAAAAGTATATAGAAAAGCCAAAGCTTCTGATATTGAAAAATGGAATTCTGCAATTGAACTGGAAAATTCTACTATGTTTCGTGCCAGAAAAATTGCCGCAGATCTAAAACTCGACATGAAAATCAGTGATGTTGAATTTCAAGGTGATAAAATTAAAGCTACTTTTTATTATACTGCCGATGAGCGAGTTGATTTTAGAGAATTAATTAAACTGTATGCTGATGGATTTGGTATAAGGGTTGAGATGAAACAAATCGGTGTTAGGCAGGAAGCAAGTCGCCTAGGAGGTATTGGTTCTTGTGGAAGAGAAATCTGTTGTTCAACTTGGTTAACTGATTTTCGTTCAGTTTCAACAAATGCAGCAAGATGTCAACAATTATCTCTTAACACACAAAAACTTGCTGGCCAATGTAGTAAGCTAAAATGCTGCATTAATTATGAATATGATAATTATATTGACGCTCTTAAAGATTTTCCTAATTATGAAATAGTTCTTAAAACTAAAAAGGGAAATGCTATTCATCAAAAAACTGATATTTTCAAAAATATAAT
Source organism: Marinifilum sp. (assembly GCA_020718065.1). Classification (GTDB taxonomy): domain Bacteria; phylum Bacteroidota; class Bacteroidia; order Bacteroidales; family CG2-30-32-10; genus CG2-30-32-10. The sequence goes on from DYDE01000058.1 coordinate 19,552, forward strand.
GTGGTATTCCTATGAAAATAATATTGGAGCAATGTTTGCTGTATCATTAGCAACTGTCAAGAAAACCATTGAACTTAATTCAAAAAACATTATCCCAGAAGAGCTTGAACACATTGTAATTGTAAAACAAGAAGATAAAGATTTTGAAGTAGGAGTTGGAGAAGATAGTTTAACCCGTTTTGATAGCAAATAACACTTTTACATATTTATAACCAATGAATATTAAAATAAATAAATTGATAAGATACTTAATAATTATTTCTTTTGCATTTCTATTCTTTTCCTGCGACTCTAAAAGAGTTTATGAAGAAAACAAAGAAATAAAAGATGGAATGTGGAATTATCTAGAAAAAATCAGTTTTGACAATATTACAATTAATGACACTCTTTCAACTTATAATATTTATATTAATTTACGCAACTCTATAGATTATCGTTATCGGAATATTTACTTTTTTATTGACATTAAACTTCCCGATAACAACATAACCAGAGATACTGTTGAATGTGTAATTGCAGACGAGAAAGGCAAATGGTTAGGCAAAGGAATTGGTAAAATAAAAGACTGTCAAATTTTATTTTTAAGAAATATGAGATTTCCAAATTCAGGAAGTTATAAATTCACTTTTGAACAAGGCATGCGCGATGATGTATTGGAAGGTATTACTGATGTTGGCTTAAGAATTGAAAAAACCAAATAAAATGATTAAAGTTATCTCAATATATTATCTTATAAAATAAGTTATTTTAAAATTTAAATCTCACTTGAGCTGAAATATCAGTTTTCTTATTTCCTTTTATTTCAGTAAGACCCGATCCTATAATATTTTTGTTTGAATAATACGTTTGAGCGAGTCTCAACCACAAATCAATATGGCGATTAACTCTATATTTTACTAAAATGTAAGCCCTACTTCCTTTATAATAAAAAGAAGGTATAGAATATGCATATAAAACATCATTTTCAAAAGCATAAAGACGAGAATCGTAGCTGTCAGAGTCAAATAAAGAATAACGCATGCTAATTGTTATAGGACTTTTCATTCGCTTATAAGTTACATCCTGAAATATTAAATATCCTTTTTGGGAAGCATTGTTGCCTACGGTATATTTTGCAATTTCAACACGGTTTTTTAAACTAAAAGAAGGAGATATTGCATAGCTAACATTAAATCGGTATGATTGTTTTACGGTTGCTTCAACAAAATCAATAATATTACTAATATTTGAATTATTGATCTGTTTATTTTCTTGCCTAAAACGAAAATACATTTCTGTTTTCTTTGAAGGTTTATAATTTAATTGAGCCAGATAATCAAAACCTTTAGAAGGGGCGTTTGTTCTATATTTCAACCAAGGGAAAATAAAATTATCAGCATAAGCTGTTAGTGTCCAATATCGATATGGGTTCAGAACAATGCCAAGATAAAGTGCTTGTTCGTTGGCTACTTTGCTATTCTCAGAAAAAGCACTACTGAAAAGGACCTGATAATCTTTATCATATTTTCTATGTAGAAGAGAAAGAGACACTTTTGAATCTAAACTCATTACAACTCCATTTAAATATGCCATACCACCATTTTCGCTTCTCGAAATTTCCCCGAAAAAATTAAAATTTCTAATTATATAACTGTAATCAATACCTAAATTGGTATTTTCCTTACTATTAAATTCAAATTGGCTATATGGTTGTATATCCTTGACAAGTCTGGCAGAGAAAATAGTTTTATATGCAGTTGCGCCAATGTTAATTTTTTGGTTTTTATATGCAACATGAGACCCGAAAACTGTTTCAGTAATAGCATCTTTATCATTTAATTCGCTTGGAGTAGTGTGATACCCGGTTTCTTGCAATGAACTAATATACATTATTTCATTATTTAAAGAATCTATTCCTGATATATTTGCATCAATTTTATTTCTTGAAAAAAAAGCACTTGCTTCAAATCCTTTAAAACCAATAGTAGTTGCAATACCTCGCATAAACAAGTTTTCATCAACAGAAGTATAGGGCTTGATTCCCATTGCATTTTTTTTAATATTGGCAACATCTGAAGACTTTCCAAATCCCAAACCAGACCATAACGTAAGCCCCTGCCCATACTGTAAAGAATAATCCCCAATTGCCAAAGATTTAACAATTCCAAAATCTTTTAAAAAGAAATGTGCAGAATAAAAATCAAAACCTCCTTTTATTGTGTCTTTTTTAAACAAAACTTCCCCAGCATCTTTTTCTGCAGTTATTCCCCAACTAATATTATTGTAATAAGTAAATCTATATTTAAGATATATTT
>DYDE01000059.1 GCA_020718065.1 Marinifilum sp.
AATGTTGGCGGCCTGGCGGGGCATACTGATTCATCAACCGTGACGAATTGTTATGCTACCGGGAATGTATCGGGAACAGAATACGTTGGTGGCCTAATGGGAGAATATGATTATTCAAGCCTGGCGAATTGTTATACTACCGCGAAGGTATCGGGTAAATGGGAAGTTGGCGGCCTGGCAGGAATAACTTTTTATTCTTCAACCCTGAATTGTTATGCCACCGGGAAGGTATCAGGAAGTGTGACAGTTGGCGGCCTGCTGGCTTATAATGAGAACTCATCTATAACGAATTGTTATGCTACCGGGCAGGTATCAGGAGATACGTATGTTGGCGGCCTGGTGGCTTATAATTCTTCTTCCACCCTGACGAATTGTTATTACAACAACGAAACAAGCGGGCAAAGCTCCGGAATTGGGTATGACGATAACCACCAGACAGTTACCGGGCTTACTACTGTTAAAATGAAACAGCAAAGCAATTTTACGGGTTTCAACTTCAGTACCGTATGGGCTATCAGGGCCGACAGTACTTACCCGGCATTACGGACATTGAATAATGCCCCATTTGCTTTTTCCGATACCATAACCGGCGTTGGGGCTTCGGTTTCGTACAGCAGATTCCTTCCCAACGACTACGATTATGAAACTTTGCAAACTGCACTGGTTGTCTCCATCCAAAGCCTTCCTTCGGGAAGTTATAGCAACAACGCTGTTTATCTGCCCGATACGGCCCAAAGCGGCGATGAATACATTGTATATTACCGTGTTGGAGAAGTCTTGGCCAATGATACCCTTTGGGGTAATGTGGCACGTTCGGTGTTAATAGCTACAACCAATACAGCCCCGGTACTTACTGCGGTAAGAGATACCACAACCAATGAAGATGAGGCCATTACCTTAACTATGAGCAGTGTAACCGCTACGGATGCAGAAGGGGATGTCCTTTCGATTATTGTTTACAACGGTACAAACTACAGCGTATCTGGCACTACCGTACTCCCTGCAGCCGGCTATTACGGAACCCTCTCTGTGCCAGTTAGCGTTACCGACGGAAGGGATACGTCCAATATCCTTACAATGAGCATTACGGTTATTGCCAACCCTGTTTATACCATTACCGCTTCGGCTGGCACAGGTGGAAGCATCAGCCCATCTGGAGCAGTGAATGTAGAAGAAGGCTATAACCAAAGCTTTACCATTACCGCCAACAATGGTTACCATATTGCCGATGTTTTGGTTGATGGCAGCAGCGTAGGAGCTGTGAGCAGTTATACCTTTAGCAATGTAATTGCCGGCCACACCATAGCCGCCAGCTTTGCAGTAACCACTTATACTATTACTGCCTCAGCCGGGAATAATGGAAGCATCAACCCATCGGGAGCAGTTAGCGTAGAAGAAGGCAATAGCCAAAGCTTTACCATTACCGCCAACAATGATTACCATATTGCCGATGTTTTGGTTGATGGTAGCAGCGTGGGTGCTGTAAGTAGTTATACCTTTATCAACGTAACCGCCAACCATACCATAACTGCCAGCTTTGATACAAATACTGTAGGTTTGCCCAAGGAAACAACAAATTGTATTTCAGTCAGTCCAAATCCTTTTATCAATACATTAACTATTAGTACCGATTATTGGGGAGACGGTTATTATACTTTAGTTTCAATAATCGGAAATGAAATTGGATCGGGACCATTGACAGATAAGGTAACTGAATTAAACCTGACGGGGCTGAGAAGCGGGGTTTATCTGTTACAGTTTAAAGTCAATGAGCATGTACAAAATATACGGATAGTCAAACAATAAGCATAATAGGCAGTTTATTTATAAAATAAAGAAGCGATGAATTATGCTATTTGAGCGTGTCATTTGATTTAATGGAGGGTTTTCCTTTTGGATACCTGATGAACGATTTGAGAAAGTTTATCCTTATGTAGAGGAATGTGACTTGTCTAATAGCGTTGATTATTTTAAAGCTTTGAAAGAATTTAAAATAAGAGAAATATTGAATAATAAAAACGCCCTATAATAGAGTAGTCCTCCCCCACCTGAACTAGGTGAAGGGGAGAGCCTCTCACACCGCTGTACGTACGGGAACTTCGTTCTTCCTTTCATACAAAATATTCACCGGACATTTTGTATTCAGGAGCATATATCTACCTGTCGCTAGACAGGCAGCGGTTCATTAAGATGTGGAGTATTTTATATTAGAAAACATTGTCGTAATAATTATAATAAACAGTCATAACAAATTTGTTAATGTCGCTTTGTTTTTATAGTTTTGGGTTTTTAGACAAACTGCCGTTGGTTGCAAGGCTGCAACACAGCAAGATTATACAATTTTACGATTTGAATGATATATATTTTTGTATTCATAATCAAAACAATGATATTATGGATACAAATGATTTTAACAAAGGAAAGTTATACATCAATGGAGAATGTGTTGATGTTGAAAATTTGGTATGGAATGAACATTCTGCATTTAAAGGTGTGTTTCTAAAACATATTATTAGAGGAGAAAGCACTGATAATTGCTTAAGTTGTCATCTAGTTAAAATTAATCCTGGTTGTGAAATTGGAATTCATAATCATGCTGGCAAAACCGAATTACATGAAATCATAAGCGGAATGGGACATTGCATGATAGAACAAACGAAATTTGACTATCATAAAGGAGTAATTGGGTTTATCCCAGCAGACAAAAACCATTCAGTAAAAGCAGAAAACGAAGGTTTGTTATTGTTAGCAAAGTTTTTTCCAGCTTTATTGTAAATTTGAAGTATGAAAAATGAACAGGAAAAGATTATACACTTTGAGTTAAATACTAAGCAAGGAATATCTGTAACTCATGGTTACAATATTTCAAATGCTTTTCCTGTTCATTTTCATACAACTTATAACCTTGGGATTATTGAACTCGGAGAGAGAGAATTTGCTTATCGTGGCATAAAGACAGTTTTAAAGCAAAACGATATTTTTATTATTCAGCCTTTTGAGCCTCATAGTTGCAAATCTTTTGATAATTCCAGTCATCGTTACAAAATAATTTCAATAAATCTGGATATTTCCAATTATTTTCCTCAATTAATCATTCATCAACCTGACTTATTGAGCAACATCAGAGAATTTCATACTTTAGCAGAATATGAAAAATCATCTTCAAGATTAATGGATTTATTAGAAGAAATTATTATGCAATTAAAGACATGTTCAATAGGATATAATCCTGCTATTTTAGATGAGGAAATTTCTTCTAAGATTCATTTAGCAAAACAATTTATTGAAAAAAACTGTCAGCTTGATATTTCATTAAAAGAAATGTCAAATATTGCATGTTTAAGCGAGTTTCATTTCAATAGGCTTTTCCATAAGTGCTATGGATTATCGCCTTACGCTTATTACCTTGTTTGTAAAATGAAAAAGTCGCAAAAGGTTTTGATTAAACAAAAGTCAGTGATAGAAACCACTTATAATATTGGATTTTTTGACCAAAGCCATTTTACAAAACTATTTAAGAAACATATTGGTGTTACACCAGGTAAATATTTAAAAGATAACAAAAAATATGAATAAAACAAAGCCCAACACCTAATCAAGTGGGAAGCCGATGAGCTGAAAGCCCATCGGAGAACCCCTCACCACTGTACATACGGAAACTTCGTTCTTCCTCTCATACAAAATGTTCACCGGACATTTTGTATTCAGGAGCATATATCTACCTGTCGCTAGACAGGCAGCGGTTTCCCGATAATATCGGGATGGAGCAACTTTTTCATAATAAGTAAGCATAGCATCATATCCTCTTTTATACAATATTTCTAACACCCTCTGGAAAAATTAAATTACACCCGTCTTTGGCTTTATAAATTAAATTTGTATTTTTGGTGTTTTTATAGCGCTTCCTGTCGGGTGTGCTCTGCTCATGCAGGGCGCACACACACGGTATAGCCAATAAGGGTTTAGTGGTTGCGAAGGGTTTTAGCCCGCTTCAACTTTTCGCGTAACTTGAAAGGAAATCGCCCGCAATCCCTTACTGGCCATACCGCAACAGTTAATGCCAAGCAAAAAGACTACAGTTGCGGAGAAAAATCTTCTTAATCACAGAATTATTTGCGGAGAAAAATTGGTTTGCGAAGAAAAAGTATTATATTTGCATTAAATTATGCGGAGAATAAGATCGTACATACACGAAAATGAAAATTGGACAGATTTCTTTTGGGACGAAAAGAAAGTGTCCCTGAAATTAGCAAAAACGAGAAATTTGCAAGGTCGATTATTGGGGAAAATGGAATCTTTAGGGTTTGACTTACAAGATGAAGCTATTTTAAACACTTTGACTATTGAAATTGTAAAATCATCAGAAATTGAAGGAGAGATTCTTGATATAGAACAGGTTCGTTCTTCAATAGCGAGAAGGCTTGGGATAGAACTTGCTGGAGCAATTGAATCAGAGCGACATATTGATGGGATTGTTGAGATGATGCTTGATGCTACACAGCGTTATCAATTACCATTAACCAAAGAAAGACTTTTTGGTTGGCATTCTGCTCTTTTTCCAACAGGATGGAGTAATATGTATAAGATCACCGTAGCTGGTTGGCGGAAAGATACAACTGGACCAATGCAAGTTGTATCAGGTCCAATGGGAAAAGAAAAAGTACATTATCAAGCTCCTGTTTCGGATAGAATTGAAGATGAAATGAAAAAGTTTTTCAATTGGGTTGAGAATGAAACAAACGTTGATCCTGTTCTGAAAGCTGCAATTTCTCATTTATGGTTTGTAACCATACATCCGTTTGAAGATGGAAACGGGAGAATAACAAGAGCTATTACAGAAATGCTTCTTGCTCGCTCAGACAATAGCGTTAAAAGGTTTTACAGTATGTCTTCTCAAATAAGATTGGAGAGAAGAGAATACTATGAAAAATTAGAGAAAACACAAAAAGGCAGCTCTGATATAACTGAGTGGCTTTTATGGTTTTTAGAGTGTTTAGACAATGCTTTTGATTCAACAACAGAAACTTTATCAAAGATTTTGCAAAAGGCTGATTTTTGGAATATTCACTCAAAGACAATCATAAATGAGCGTCAACAAAAAATGTTGAATAGACTTTTAGACGGATTTACAGGGAAATTGACGACATCCAAATGGGGAAAAATATTTAAATGTTCACAAGATACAGCACTAAGGGATATTCAGGATTTAATTGAAAAAGATATTTTACAAAAAGAAGCAAGTGGAGGAAGAAGTACATATTATGAATTAAAAAAATTGCCAGGCGGTAACAAAGACTAAAATCAAGCGGACGGATAATACCAATTTGAAGGGTTTTCAACTAATAAACTTTATCGCAGGTTGATAGAGAAGTGCTCAGAAATGCCCGCCAGCTTTTAGCCTCAGCCGTTAGCCACCTTGCGACTTAAAAATAATTACTCACCTATTTGTTTTTTTACTTAGTGCTTTTTTTTTGCATTTTCAAATTTGTTGTTAATCTGAATTAAAGCAAGGATATTAATGATATTGAAAATAAACTCATAAAAACAAGCGATTTTTAGTAAATTTGCAAATTATTGAAAATAAGATTGATTTAAAGAATTATGAGTAATATTGTTGCAATTGTAGGCCGTCCAAATGTTGGTAAATCTACTTTATTTAACCGGCTTACCGAAAGCCGCGAGGCTATTGTTGATCCAACAAGCGGAGTTACCCGCGACAGAAACTATGGCAAATGCGATTGGAATGGAAGAGAATTTTCGGTAATTGACACCGGTGGATATATTTTACATTCAGATGACATTTTTGAGAAAGAAATTCAGCATCAGGTTCAACTGGCAATTGAAGAGGCAGAAATTATTATCTTTTTGGTGGATGTGGTTGATGGTGTTACCGGAATGGACGAAGATGTGGCAGACCTGCTTCGCCGATCAAGAAAAAAAGTATTTCTAGTTGCTAACAAAGTTGATAATTTTAATCGTATAAACGATGCCAGTGTATTTTATGCTTTGGGATTGGGTAAAGTATATGTTATTTCTTCAACAAGTGGCAGTGGAACAGGCGAATTGTTGGATGATGTTGTAATTGCACTCAGCGATGTAAAGGAAGAAGAAGATTTAACAGGATTGCCAAAATTTGCTGTGGTTGGCAGACCAAATGTTGGCAAATCATCTTTTATTAATGCGCTTATTGGTCAGGATAGAAATATTGTTACTCCAATTGCCGGTACAACAAGAGATTCGATATACACCAGGTATAATTATTTTAATTTTGATTTTCTTTTAGTAGATACTGCTGGTTTAAGAAAAAAAACCAAGGTTAGCGAAGATCTTGAATTCTATTCGGTAATGCGTTCTGTAAATTCGATTGAAAGATGCGATGTTTGTATTCTGATGATTGATGCCAAAGCAGGAATAGAATCGCAGGATGTAAATATTTTTAGTTTGGCAGCTAAGAACAGAAAAGGATTGGTAATATTGGTGAATAAATGGGATTTGGTGGAAAAAGAAACCAATACCCATAAAGATTATGAGGAATATATCAGAAAAAAAATAGCTCCTTTTAGCGATGTTCCTATTATTTTTGTTTCGGTTTTAAATAAACAAAGAATATACAAGGCAATAGAAGCTGCATTATCTGTTCACAAGAACAGGGTTAAAAAAATTCAAACATCGGTTTTGAATGATGTAATGTTGCCTATTATTGAAAACACGCCTCCACCAGCAATAAAAGGCAAGTTTGTTAAAATAAAATATATAACTCAACTGCCTACACATGCACCGTCCTTTGCTTTTTTCTGTAATTTGCCACAGTATATCAATGATTCCTACAAGCGTTTTATTGAAAACAAACTAAGAGAAAAGTTCGATTTTACGGGTGTTCCCATACAAATATTTTTTAGAAATAAATAAAATCTGTTTCTAGTGGAAGAACCTGTCCGAATTGATAAATGGTTGTGGGCAATGAGGGTTTACAAAACCCGAAGTCTTGCCTCAGAAGCATGCAGGGGAGGGAAGGTGAAAATGAAAGGACAAGACCTTAAACCTTCAAAGGTTGTTAAAATTGATGAAGTTTATAGCATACAAATTGCTCATATTACCAAAACGATAAAAGTAATTGCAATAAGTGATAAAAGATTGTCACCAAAACTGGTGGTAGATTTTTTCGAAGACCTCACCCCAAAAGAGGAGTATCTGAAACCGACTTTATTAAAGAACCTTCAGTTTTTTAAACGAAACAAGGGAACAGGAAGACCTACCAAAAAAGAAAGAAGAGAATTGGATGATTTAACGGATTGGTAGTTATAATTTATTGTAATTAAGTTAATTCAATTGATATAATCGGTTTATTTATTATTCTGATCGCTACTAAAAACACAACATTTGTTACAAACAAAAAGTAAAGACAGAATAAAAAAATTGGAAGATATAAATACAAAAAAGCCCCTTGTATTTTACACAATAATGATATTATATTCAAGTATTATATGTAATTTTGTGCTTCAAAAAATATAAAAAGAGGAAAGCTATGAGCGATATAGAAAAAGATGCTTTATTAAATGAAAATACGAATGGTAATTATACTGCAGACAGTATTCAGGTTTTAGAAGGTCTTGAAGCAGTTCGTAAAAGACCTGCAATGTATATTGGGGATACCGGTACAAGAGGTCTTCACCATTTGGTTTACGAAGTAGTGGATAATTCTATTGATGAAGCATTGGCTGGTTATTGTAAACAAATCAATGTATATATAAATGAAGACTTGTCAATTACAGTAAGAGATGATGGAAGGGGCATTCCGGTTGGTTTTCATGAAAAAGAACAAAAATCAGCTTTGGAAGTTGTAATGACCGTTTTGCATGCAGGTGGAAAATTTAATAAAGATTCATATAAAGTATCTGGTGGATTGCATGGTGTTGGTGTATCTTGTGTAAATGCCCTATCAACCCATCTCTCCGTTAAAGTATTCATTGATGGAAAAATATACCAACAGGATTATTCTTGTGGAAAGCCTTTGTTTGATGTAAAGGAAATAGGCGAAACTACTGAAACAGGTACTGAAGTGAATTTTAAACCAGATGATTCTATTTTTACAACAACCGAATATCACTATGAAGTACTTTCTACACGACTTCGCGAACTTGCTTACCTGAATAAAGAAATTTCACTGACCATCACAGACTACAGGCAGAAAGATGATGCCGGTAATCCGATATCAGAAAATTTTTATTCCAAACTTGGTTTAAAAGAATTTATAGAATACTTAGATGCATCTAGAGAAAAGTTAATGGATGAGCCTATTTATATAGAAGGAGAAAAAAATGGAATGCCTATTGAAGTGGCAATGCAATATAATTCTTCTTTTGCAGAATATATGCACTCCTATGTCAACAATATCAATACCCATGAAGGTGGAACGCATTTAGCCGGTTTTAGAAGAGCATTAACACGTACTTTAAAAAGTTATGCTGATAAATCTGGAATGCTTACAAAATTGAAATTTGATATAAGTGGTGATGACTTTCGCGAAGGATTAACAGCTATTATTTCAGTTAAAGTTCAGGAACCTCAGTTTGAGGGACAAACAAAAACCAAGCTTGGTAACAATGAGGTAATGGGTGCCGTTGACCAGATTGTTAGCGAAATGCTTAACAATTATTTGGAAGAACATCCAAAAGAAGCAAGAATTATTGTTAATAAAGTAATATTAGCAGCTACAGCCCGACATGCTGCCCGAAAAGCAAGAGAATTGGTTCAACGAAAAGGTGTTCTTACTTCTGGTGGTTTACCAGGAAAACTAGCCGATTGTTCTGAAAACGACCCTTCTTTATGTGAAATATACCTGGTTGAGGGAGATTCTGCAGGTGGTACGGCAAAACAAGGACGTGACCGTAAATTTCAAGCTATTTTACCATTAAGAGGAAAAATACTGAATGTTGAAAAAGCAATGCAACATAAAATTTTCGATAACGAGGAAATAAAAAATATTTTTACAGCTTTTGGTTTAACCATAGGAACTGAGGATGACACAAAGGCTCTAAATATGGAAAAACTTCGCTATCATAAAATCATCATTATGACGGATGCTGATATTGATGGTAGCCACATTGCTACACTAATTCTGACATTTTTCTTCAGATATATGAAAGAAATGATAGAACAAGGTTATGTTTATATTGCAACTCCTCCACTTTATCTTATTAAAAAAGGTAAAGAAGAAAAATATTGCTGGACAGAAGAAGAAAGAATAAGCATTATTGCTGATTATTCAAAAGATGGCAAAGAAAGCGGAGTTCATCTTCAACGTTATAAAGGTTTGGGAGAAATGAACGCAGAACAGTTATGGATGACAACAATGAATCCTGAATTTAGAACATTACGTCAGGTTACCATTGATAATGGAATAGAAGCAGACCGTATTTTTTCAATGCTAATGGGAGATGAAGTTCCACCCAGAAGAGAATTTATTGAAAAAAATGCAAAATATGCAAGAATTGACGCATAATACCATATATTGATCAAATTCAAAAAGAATGAAAAAAACAACTATTATAATTGTAATTATATTTCTTTATTTACAAAGCTTTTCTCAAAAACACAGTCGGGATTCTTCTACAAATATTGTTTCAATCAGTGCTACTTATGGTTATTTTATGCCAGGAGGGGATTTAAAGACACGTTTTGGAAACAACTCAACGGTAGGTGCAGCATTTTTATATAAAACTTCAAATAACTGGCTCTATGGATTAGATTGGAATTTTATTTTTGGAGATAAGGTCAAAGAAGATTCTATTTTTAAAAAAATTTCCACTTCTCAAGGTTTTATTATAGATGGTAATGGATACCCTGCTATAGTGAATTTAAATGAAAGAGGATTTTTAACATCTGTTAAGTTTGGTAAACTATTTCCTATTAATTCTTTTAATCCTAATTCGGGAATAGTTATTCTTGGAAGTGTTGGTTTAATGCAACACAAAATAAAAATTGAAAATACCGATGGAGCTGCTCATCAAATAAATGGAGATTATAAGAAAGGATATGACAGGCTTACCAATGGATTGTCAGTTAGCGAATACGTTGGTTATATGTTTTATGGGAAAAAGAATCTGTTAAATTTTTATGCAGGTTTTGAGTTTACACAAGCTTGGACACAAAACAGAAGAAGTTTTAATTTTGACACCCAAAGCAAAGACCAAACAAAGCGTTTAGATTTAATGTATGGTGTTAAAATCGGGTGGATGATTCCAATTTATAGTCGTAAGCCAGACAAATATTATTTCAACTAAAACACAATGACTTTCCTTTACAATGTAAGTATCTGGTTATATAATTTAAGTATAACCATTGCTTCATTATTTAATGAAAAGGCACGTTTATGGGTAAATGGGAGGAAAAAAATATTTGATAAATTACAATCAGAAAAAAATACAAACGATAGAATAGCCTGGTTTCATTGTGCATCACTTGGGGAATTTGAACAGGGGAGACCTGTTTTAGAAAATTTTCGTAACGAATATAAGGACTTTAAGATTTTACTTACTTTTTTTTCTCCTTCAGGTTATGAAGTAAGGAAGAACTATGAATTGGCTGATTATGTTTTTTACTTGCCAATAGATACACCAAAAAACGCCAATAGGTTTATAGAAATTGTTAATCCACGAATTGTATTGTTTGTTAAATATGAGTTTTGGTTTAATTACATTAGAACTTTAAAAAAGAAGAATATTCCTGTAATAGTATTTTCTGCTATATTTAGAAAAGAACAACATTTTTTTAAATGGTATGGTGGATGGTTTAGAAAAGCACTTAGAAAAATAAGTTATATTACTGTTCAAAATAAAGAATCGCTCGAATTGCTTAAAACCATTGCAGTTGAAAATGTGGTTTTAAGTGGCGATACAAGATTTGATAGGGTTTATCAAATAAGCAATAATGCTAAAGTGTTTCCTCTTATAGATAAATTTAAACAAGATTCCATATTGTTTATTGCCGGAAGTACATGGCAAAAAGATGAGGAAATTATATGCAAATATATAAATGAAAGCAGTACTGATTTAAAATATATTATTGCGCCCCATATTGTTAGTAAAGAAAATATTGATTTGATACAAAAAAAGATAAAAGTTAAATCAATAAAGTTTTCAGAATTAACCGAAGATAATGCGAATTATTCAAATATAATTATTGTTGATGGAATAGGTTATCTTTCTCATTTATATGCTTATGCAAACATTGCTTATATAGGAGGAGGTTTTGGAAAAGGAATTCACAACACTCTTGAAGCAGCAACATTTGGTATGCCGATTATTTTTGGACCAAATTATAAAAAATTCATGGAGGCAAAAGAGTTAATAAATGCTGGAGCTGCTTTTTCAATTCAAAACCAACAAGAATTTAATAATACTTTGGGAAATATTATAAACAATAAACAATTGTTAAACAGTTGCAAAACAAAATCTCAGAAATTTGTTTCTGACAACAGGGGAGCTACAGAAATTATTTCTTTAAAAATTAAGGAATTTATTCAAGGGCTTTAATAATAAATATAGCCAACCCAATTCCAATTAATATACTAAAAAGTTTGTGAAAATTAAATCGGTGGTTTTCGCTTGTTTCAAACAAAACAGTAGTTGAGATATGAAGAAAAATTCCCACAACAATTGACATTGTTATTGTATAAAAAAAAGTAATGTCCTCTTGAATATAACTACCAATTTGAGAACTTGTTAAGATACCAGCAGGAGCTGCTAAAGCAAAAACAATTAATAATAATAAAGATTTGGTTTTTGTATATCCGGAATTTAAGAACAAACCCATCAATACAAGAGATATGGGAATATTGTGTATGATAATACCCATTACCATTGCACGTTTTACTTCAATGTGTCCAAATGCATCGGAAAGGGGCATAGCTTCGAAAAACGAATGAATACAAACACCTATCAGCAATGGCAATGAAGAATAAAACAAAGATTTGTGTTCTTTTACTTCAGAATGATGCTCATGACGATGACCATGATCTGCTCCCTTGGTTAAAAAGTCAACAAAAAGTTGAATCATAAAACCTATCAGCATAAAGAAACCGGCATATGAAGATGATTTGTTTTCGTATATTTCTGGAATTATTTCAAGAAAGGTTATTGATAGGATAAAAGCACCCCCAAAAGCAAGCAATAAGCGAAGTTTATTATCATTTATACTAAATTTAACAATAAAAAGTCCACTTAATAGAATACCAATAAAAAGGATTGTCGAAAATATTAGGTTCATTGTTTTTTATGCAAAAGTAAAAAAAAACAGGCAGTTTCGATCTGCCTGTTTTTAATATATTTTAAATAAAGTCTTTAATTGGCATATTTAAATTCAACAGAAGCATTTTCGCCAGAATTGAGCATAATGTTTAATTTATAGCTATGTTCTTTGACAAATTCTTTTAATAAACAACCCTTGATTTTTTCGTAGTTTACAAAGTTGTCTTTGTAATCATTAATTAACCATATTGTTTCTATATCATCAGTTGTTAAATCAACTATTAAAATTTTCTTAATAGAATTGTTTTCTTTTAAAGTCCATTTAATATTAAGGTCTTCAATTTTACTAATTGTTTTTACATTATAACCTTCGGTAAATGTTAATGAACCAGAGCTGGTTCCTCTTGATGGGTCTCCAAGAGAAGAGCCTTTAAAATCAACTTGTACTGATTTGTCAGAAGATTTATCTTCATTCTTTTTTGAAGGATCTCCCAATGATGAACCCTTAAAATCAACATTTGTATTGTTGTTATTTGTATTATTTTCGGTATTCTGTGCAAAAGTAATCGCAGAAATAAATAAAATCAAAACAAAAAGAAAAGTTAGCTTTTTCATAATAAATTTTTTTCAAAGATAATGTGTTTTATAGATAAAACCAAATAAATTAAGACATTAATAAAACTAAACCACATTTAATTGGTCAAAAATCATTCCAAATAAAATAATAGTTGTAAATAAGTACTTTTGTATAAAATTTAAGAAATTATGAAAGGATTAAATAATACTAAAATGAAAAGAAGAAGTTTCAATTTAATAGTTATGTTTTTTTTAATATTTAATTACTCTTGTAATAATAAAAACGCACGTTTGAAAATTGATATTTCAAAAATTGACATAAATGTCAAAATTAAAAGATATGAGAAAGATCTTTTTTCTGTAAATCCAAATGATTTTAAACATGGTATCATTGCATTGGAAAATAAATATCCTTTTTTTCTGGAAGGGATTAGTCAGGACACTTTTGCATTGAATAGTCTGCAAAATTTCATAAAAGATCCTATAAGCATTCAATTATACAAGGATTGTCAAAAACAATACCCTGACTTAAATGACCTGGAAATGGATTTAACAAAAGCTTTTAAACACTATAAATATTATTTTCCCGAAATATCTGTTCCTAATGTATATACTTATGTTTCTGGCTTGGAAGCCCAATATCCCATTAAAGTTAGTGGTGATGCATTAACAATTTCTCTTGATATGTATCTTGGGAGCAAATATAAATTATATAATGACATTGGAATACCCAGTTATAAAGCATACAAATTTAGGAAGGAATCAATAATTCCTGATTGTATGAAAGAAATAGCAAAAATGTATTTGCCACCTAAAACGGAAAATACTTTTTTATTTAATATGATAGAGGCTGGTAAAATTATTTATTTTGTAGAAGCAATGATGCCAGAGTTGGAGGATTCTTTAAAAATTGATTATACAACAAAACAAATGGAATGGTGCGAAGAAAATGAAGCTAAAGTGTGGGCTTATTTTATTGAAAACAAATTATTATACAATACAAATATAATTACTATTAATAAATTTATAGGTGAAGCGCCTCATACGACTGTTTTCTCTAATCAATCTCCTCCTCGAATTGCTGTTTGGATAGGATGGCAAATAATTAGAAAATACATGGACAACTTTCCTCAAGTTAGTATTAAAGCATTGATGAATGAAGGGGATTCTCAAAAGATTTTAATGAAATCTAAATATAAACCGAGAAAATAATTAACTAGCAATTGCAATACTAGCCACACTTATTTTTATATTCTTAGTTTTTTGCAAAGTCAAAGCACAAGCTTCTATTGTAGATCCTGTTGTGATAACATCATCAACAAGTAAAACATGTTTACCAGATAAATTATGATTATCTTTTAAAGCAAAAATAGACGACACATTTTGATATCGGCTATATCGATTTTTTTTTGTTTGTGATTCTGAAGCAAAAGTTCTATATAATGTAGTTTTATCAACAATTATCTTCATTGAATCGGCTAACCCTTCTGCAAAATAATCGCTTTGATTGTATCCTCTTAATCTTTGCTTTTTAGGATGAAGAGGTACAGGAATAACCGTATCAATAGATTTGAAAAAAGGAGTTTCCTTTAAGATTTTTCCATATAATTTTCCAAGAAATGTACCAACATGTTTTTGATCTTTATATTTTAATTGATGAACCAAATGTTGAACTTTCCCTCCTTTGTTAAAGTACAAAAAAGCAGCAGCAGATTCTAGGGTTGCTTTTCCCCAAAACAATTTAGATAAGGGATTATCATTATTTAAATGAAAATCCGTTGTTGGTAAATGATGTAAACATAATGAGCAGATACAATTTTCATGGCGATATAGCGGTTTTCCGCAAGCCATACACACATTCGGATAAATTAAAGAAAAAAAATCATACAAAAATGACATAAAATTGAATAGTTGTTAGTTAGAAGTAAAAAAAAAGTAAATTTGCAAAAAAAAAATTACAGATGAATAAAAACGACCAATTATTTATTCAATTATTATATATATTTCAAGCTTCTGGAATGCAGGCTCTTGGTAAAATCAAAAATTCTATTACTGATAAACTTGAAATTAATATTGAACAAGCAAAGCAATCAATTGAGATGGTTGAAATGATTAAAGAGAAAACTAAAAATAATCTTTCAGACAATGAAATAAGAATGATAGAAACTGCATTATCCGAATTACGATTAAATTATGTTGATGTATCTAGCAAATCCAATTAATAACAAAATTTTTATTAACACCAAATTATAATACTATGGAAAACGAAGAAAAAAAATCAAAGAACAAAATTTATTTAATTCTTATAATTGTTTTAGCATTATCAAATATTGTTTTACTTTGGTTATATATAAGTACAAAATCTGAAGTTAAAACAATCATTGTAAAACAGGAGCAAACAGTTACAAAAAACACAGAATTACAACATGAGCTTGACTCATTGCTATCTGAGCACGAAAAAATTAAGACGGAATATGGAAGTTTAGATGGTAAATTAAAACAAAAAGATAGTATTATTATGGCCAATGCTCAGGAAATCCAAAAACTTATAAGCAGACAGGCAGATTACAAACAGGTTAAAAAGAAACTTGATTATTTAAGAGGAATTACACAAGGTTATGTTTCACAAATAGATTCTTTATTAAAGATCAATAACATTTTAACAACAGAAAATGTTAAAATAAAAGGCGATTTGAAAACGGAGCAAAATAAAACTACCGAATTAATAAAAGATAAGGAACAATTAAATGAAAAAGTTACAATTGCTTCAAATCTTAAAGCCTATAATGTTAAAGCTGCAGGAATTAGAGTTAAAGGAGGAAGTAAAGAATCAATCACTGATAAATCTAAGAAAATTGATAAAATTAAAATTAGTTTTACTTTAAGCGAAAACCTTATTTCCAGTAGTGGAAATAAGACAGTATATTTAAGAATTGCCGGACCAGACAATGTTATTCTTTATTCAGGCGATGCAGAGTATAGTTTTTTTATATTTAATGGACAAAAGATGCAGTACTCTCTAAAGAAGGATATTGTTTACCAAAATAAAGCGATGGATATTACAATGTATTGGGACAATACTGAAAATTATTCTCCTGGAACATATAAAGTTGTTGTATATGTTGATTCTTATAAAGTTGGAGAAAGTGATTTTACTTTAAACTAGTAATTTCAGCTAAAAGATAACAAAAAATCCTGATTGTTATTATCAATCAGGACTTTTTGTTTTTGACAAATCTTCCTTATGAATTAAGAATTTTTTAATTCTGTTTTTCAACAATCAATCCTATTTCCATTACATCAGGAATATTGGGATATTGCATCAGATTACTTATTTCAAATTTGTGAACACCTTCTTTTGTAAAAGATGCATTTTTCATTATTAGTACTTTCACATCCCAAATATCACCCAAAACATCACCCTTAAAACTTCGGTCTTCGTTTCTTAGTTCAAGATAGTAATCTTTTGAACGCTTGTCTCCACTTGGAGTATAAATATCAACACCAACATACAAATTATCAAATGGATATACTTCTGAATGTCTAACAGCAATATAAATATTGTATTTTTTCCCAATATTATTAATGGGAACATCAAATGTTATAACTTTATTTTTATTCCAAGTAGAATTTTCTATTGTTTCATGTTTTTCAAAGATGTTTTTTTTACCGCACGAAAAAAAAACAATTGTTGTTAATAAAAAAAAGGCAATTCTCTTTTTCATTGGATTTCTATACTATTGTTTAAATTTATTTTGATATTCAGGATCGGTTTTCATAATATTAACACTTTCTGGATAATTTTCAATAAACCATACCATAAAAGCAGTAACATCAATTTTGTCAATTAACATCTTTAAACGTCTTATTTGAAACTCTTCTTTGAGATTAGGCATATTGAGTAACTCTTTAGCTTTTTCTAAAACACCATCTGAATTAGTATGATGAAAAAGGAGTCCGGCCTCTTGTTCTTCTTTTAAATATCCCATTAAAGGCAGAGAATTTACATATATTGTTGGAATTCCAAGTACTGCGCTTTCAGAAGCCATTGTTCCTCCTTCACCAATATATAATTCTGCACCCGAAATCACATCGTGCATCTTTTCTGGAGATATTTTTATTTGATATTGTTTTAAATTATTTGGCAACTCTGCTTCAGAAGAAATAAAAATGTGGGCATACTTTGATATTTCATGAACTAAATTGTTTTTGAAATCAACATTCATCCCTTTTTGTCCGATATCGTGACTAGCATTCCAAGAAACAAAACGAATTAATACATATTTTTGTGCTTTTAGCAATCCTAGTTGATTTAAAATTGAGCTATCTTGTTTAGAGTAATTAGGATGTAAATAACATAATTCCATGTAACCCTTAAAATAGATTTGTTTACTTCCAAGATTTTTATAAAAACAACTTGGTGTGAAAACAACTTTGGAAAAAGGAATGAAAAACTTTTGTTCGAATTTTGCATGCTCAGTATCATCAAAAGCAATATGTGGCTTTCTCATTACCCATGAAACCATGGCAGCATAGGGGCTCGCAAAACTCAGGAGAATATCAGGTTTAAACTTTCTAGCACGTCTGTAAATGATAAAGACGGCTTTTAATAAATAAAGCACCTTTCCTATAATAGATTTTGCACCTTTTCCTCTTTTATTATAAGAAATATTATATTTGTTTAACAGATCAAATGCAACTTCTTTATTTCTTGCTGTTACGCATATTTCATGATCTTTTTGTTGCATTATCCATATAAAATTCTTGAAATAATGTACATGTGCAGGATGCCCTATATCAATAAGAATTTTCATAATTTTATATAAAGGTCTTAATTAATTCATCTGTTCTTGGATAGTTTATCAAAACAGCACGTCTTGAACCATAAAATACAAAAAAAGAACCTGCAGCCACAGCAGAAGCTCGTCCATTAATTATGGCATTCCTGAAATCGTCTAATTTTCCTGCTCCACCGGAAGCGATGACAGGAATTGTTACTGCTTCAGAAACAGATTTAATTAGGTCAATATCATATCCATCCATCATTCCATCCCTATCAATAGAATTAATAATTATTTCTCCTGCTCCCTGTTCTTCCATAATTTTTGCATATTCTACAGGGCTATAATTAATTGATTTGGTTCCTCCATAAATATAAACCTGTTGTTTGGATAATAATTTCTTTTTAATATCAATGCAAACTACAATGGTAGAAGAACCGAATTCATTAGCAGCTTCTTTTATAAAATCAGGTTTTTCGGAAGCAAATGTATTAATTATCACTTTTTCTGCACCAGCTCTTAAAATGTTTTTTATATCCGTAATCGAATTTATTCCACCTCCAACAGCAAAAGGCATGTTTGCTTCATCACCAACGGTTTTCACAAAATCCAATGAAATTGTTCTTTTTTCTTTGCTTGCAAGTATATCAAGAAAGACAAGTTCATCTGCCTTCAAATCATTAAAAAGTTTTACGGCATTTATTGGATCACCAATATATTTGTGATCTTTAAATCGAATAGATTTAACTAAACCAAGTCCTTTTAATAACAAAACTGGAATAACTCTTGGTCTATACATATTTAGTGATTAGCAAAATTTTTAAGTAATATCTCTCCTTGATCATGACTTTTTTCAGGATGAAACTGAACACCTAAAATGTTTTCTTTTAATATAGATGATGTAAATGTATAATCATATTCAGTGGAAGTTAACTCGTCACCCAGATTGTTACAAACAAAATGATAACTATGAACAAAATAGAAAAGGGATTCGGGTTCAATATTATTAAAGAAAGTGTTTACTTTTTTAATTTTTAAGTTATTCCATCCTATATGTGGTATTTTATATTTTATTTTATCTGAGACTTTAAATCTTACCACCTGTGAATCAATCCAACCCAAACCTTCAATATCTCCTTCTTCACTTGATTTTGCCATTAATTGCATCCCCAAACATATACCAATAATAGGTGTTTTTTCAATTAATACTTTTTGGTTTAAAATATCCCAAATTCCTCTTTCTTTAAGGTTTTTAACTCCATTTGCAAAATGACCAACTCCTGGTAAAACAATTTTATTGGCTTGTTTTATTAAATTTAAATTATCAGAAATGAGTGCAGATATACCAATCCTTTCAAATTTTTTTTGAACAGATCTGAGATTCCCCATTCCATAATCAACAATAATAATCTTGTTCATTTTCTAGCATATTTCAGATAAAGAATACTTGGTATCAGTTTAAATTTTGTTGCAATTTTTATGGGAAATTTTAGTAATCTTATTAAAGGTAATAAAGTAGTGAAATTATTGTGAGATATAATTGGGGACTTCATGATTTCATCCCATTCATACTGACTTAATCCTAACTTATTAATAGCATATTTTACAACCTCTTCATCAAAATGATAGGGTGCAGATTCTATTTCCTGAATAGCTTTTTCTTTTGTTATTTGTCCAGTCCTAATTAAAGCAGATAATTCAATTTTTCTTTTATCAATATTAAATTTTTGTGGTAAATAATAAGATTGAAAAAATTTAGTAAAAATATTCTCATGATGATGACCACCATAATACTGCCACTCTAATTCTTTTTCTAAAACAACATCAACTTCTTTCTTTTTATAATCAATAAATTCCATTAATCGAACTTCCCTTATTCTTTTTATCCAAATATAATACTGATGTTTTAATAAAGACATATGAGGAAAGCTAATGATTTTTTTGTTTTTTCCGAATTTTTTATAAACAGATTTAACATATAATGGATCCATATATGTCCAACTTATTGGAGATGTTCCTTCAGTGCGGAAACTATGCCCATTAAGAATAAATTTTATACCTTCTTTATTGGCAATATCATATAAAACAGAATAAATAGCAAAATCAGTTGGTATATCGGCATCAGGAACAGAAGCTTTTAGAAAAGAAATTTGTAAATCTTTAAATTCCTCCCAATCTGCAACAACGGTGTGTAAATCTATTGAAAGTTTATCACATGCTTTTTTTATGTTGGAAACAGAAATGTTAGAATTCCAACCATTATCGAAATGAACAGCTAAAGGCCTCAGTCCCAATCTGACAGCAGTTAATAGCATATATGTGCTATCCCTCCCACCACTTACACCACATATACAATCATATTTTTTATTTTTACCAGCTTTTTTAATCTTATCAACAATTTCTGATAATTCCTTATCAAGTTCTTGTCCTAGTGGATGCTGCTTATTCATGGCATCATGAATATGGCAGTATTTGCAAACTCCATTCTCATCAAACCAAATATCAGAAACAGTATTATCTAAAATACACCGAGAGCAAATATTTGTTTTAATTGTCATAATTATAAAATATATGTCGCAAATATATGAATATAAGTTTTATTTCCAGATTAATATCGAAATTAAATAACTACAATACTTTTAATTTTATTTTATTCCTTTCATCCATTCTGAAAGATGAATCCACTTCCAGATTTCTTGTGAAATGTTTATTTTACCAGATAAATGATTTGAATATAACTGTATTGCTTGTGATTTATCAATATAGTTGTTTTCTGAAAATATTTTTGAATTTATTAATTCTTCTATATAATTTTTAAATAGATTTGTTCTGAACCATTGATCTTCTGGAGTGGCAAAACCAATTTTACTTTGTCTTTTTCTTATTTTTTCAGGTAAAATTTCCTTCATAGCTTCTCGTAGAATGTATTTAGTATTCCCTTTTCTTATAATTTCCTTAGAAGGAAGTGAAAGTGTTTTTTCAACAAGTCTATAATCAAGAAACGGAACTCTGGATTCTAAACTAAACCACATTGAGTTTCGGTCTTCCCACTTTAATAAATGCTCTAATTTGTATTCAAAATGATCAATTAGAGCATCATTTAAGTTTTTGGAATTATATAAATTTTCAACAATTTTATTTGAATTTGCATATTGGTTTGCAAATTCTTTATTTAAATAACCTTTTTCATTACTACGTAAATTAGTTTTTAAATAATTTGGAAGTAAAAAATAACCAAAGGTTTTTATTGCAAAAAGCGAATGGTGGTTTTTTTTATATGCATATATTTCTTTTAATAATAACAACCATTTAAGTTGTTTTAAAAGTTCCTTGTAATAAAAGCCAAAAAAATAATGATAACCACCTAATTGTTCATCTGCGCCTTGTCCGTCAAGAAGCACCGTCACGTGATTCTTTGCCAATTCCATTACTTTAAATTGTGCATAAGGAGAAGTGGAGGGTATTGGTTCTGAATGGGCTTTCATAAAAGAAAACATATCATTATATAAAGATTCCGCAGAAGGCATTGTATAATACATGTTTTTTAATAAACTTTTATATTCGTCTATATATTCTGATTCGTCTCCTTTTGTTCCTTTGCCATAAACAGCAGAAAAAGTATTTAAGTCTTTCTTATTGTAATCCTTTAATAATATGGAAACTATCGAAGAAGAATCTAAACCACCACTCAAGCATACTCCAACAGGAACATCGCTTCTTAATCTCAGGCCAACTGCAGATGAAAACATATTTCTATATTCTTCGGGATTCTTAAATGGACTCCTAATTTGTTCCTTTAAATTATACCATTTTACGATAGAATATTCATTATTAACAATTTTCAGTTGGTGACCATGTTGCAGTTTTTTTATGTTTTTATAAAATGTATTTTCTGTTTGATCTGTGCGATTAAATACCAAAAAATCGTAAACAGATTGATTGTCTGGTTCGGGTTTATTTGTTAATACTTTTAAAATTGCGGGAATTTCAGATGCAAAAACAAATTTATCTTTATCTGCATAATAATAAAAGGGTTTAACTCCAAATCTGTCGCGGGCAATAAATACTTTTTTTTTTTTTTTTTCAT